>JBAULD010000045.1:0-12949 GCA_049578005.1 Polyangiaceae bacterium | reverse complement strand
CGCCTGCATCGTCGCCGGGGAGCGATGCCTTCGGCTCGGCGCGTACGTGGACGCGAACCGTCTCGGCGGCAGCGGCTTGCAACACGTCGAGCGGCTTCGACCCGAGGCCGCACTGCCGCTGCGGCTGGAGCTGCTCGCGGTTCAGGTGCATTCGAACCAATGGTTGATGCGTGCGCAGGAACTCGAGAGTGAACTATCGCGTGTCGCAGACGTCGCGCGCCAGCGGGGCCTGCCGGCGGAGGCAGCTCGGGCCTATTATCTCATGTCGTTCGTCCACAACGAACGAGGCGACTTCCCCAAGGCGCGCGCGATGACGCTCGAGGCGGCCCAGGCGAGCCGGACCGCTGATGTTGACACGCTGCAGCGACAACTAGCCAATACAGGGCGGTGCCTGGCCCTCATCGAACGTGACATCGCGCGCGCCGACGAGTTTTTGCACGAAGCGGAAGCGTTGGGGCAGAAGCGGGCTGGCCGCACAGCGCTCGAGATGACTTGGGGCAGAGGCCTCGTTCACGCGTTCGACGGCCTCGACGAAGCTGCCGTGCCGCTTCTCGAGCGAGCCGCAGCGCTTGCGGAGTTGGAGTCCGATCACTGGGCGACCACGCAGGCGCTGACGAGGGTCGCGCGACTCGCGCTCGAGCGCCGCCGACCGGGCGAGGCGATCGAGCGGTGCCGGGCCCTGGAACCGGTGCTTGCAAAGCTCGCGGCGGGAAGCGAGGCTCCGTTCATCCGTGCGCTGGCGGGGCTTTCGCGACTCGGGTTGGGGGATCCCGGAGCGTTCGCGGACGTGGAGCGAGCGCTGAGGGAATTACGGCTGGTCGACAGCAAGGCGCACGTCGCTTACGTGCTCAACGCTCTTGCCGAACATCACGCGAATTCGGGCCGCATTGACGAGGCGCGCCGCCGGGCGGAGGAGGCCCTGGTCGCCGCGGAGGCCGTCGGCCATCGGAGCGAAGCGGCGGTCGCTCGATCGCGCTTGGCGCTCTCGACGCTCGATCGTGAGGCGGCGCTCGCCTTAATCCGTGCGTGCGGGCCCGATTGGGCGAAGCTGTGGGTGCTCAGCGCGCGCGCACGAGCGACGGTCGCCGCCGCGACTGAACGCTTCGGGATCGAGCGCCCCGACGCAGAATCATAAATCACACGCTCGCTCCAACGCTCGTTCCAACGGGCGGCGCGCAATCTCCTCAATGCCCGGCCCAAGCCGGCGAGAGGAGAACAGCATGAGCGTCGACGAGAAGAAGCTGACCGATTTTCTGGGCAAGGTCGTAGGCGACGTGGGCGCCGCCATGAGCGCGGCCCTGGTCGTGATCGGCGACAAGTTGGGTCTGTACAAGGCAATGGCTGAGGGCGGCCCGATGACGTCGGTCGACCTCGCTCAGAGAACCGGGACGACCGAGCGTTACGTGCGCGAATGGCTCAATGCCCAGGCGGCCGGCGGCTACGTGACCTACGACCCCACCTCCGGCCGGTTCACGTTGCCGCCGGAGCAAGCGCTCGCACTGGCCGATGAGTCGAGCCCAGCATCGGTCCCCGGCCTTTTCCACGTTACGGCTGCGATGTGGCACGGCGAGGAGAAGATGACCGAAAACTTCCGTTCCGGGGGTGGGATCACGTGGGGCGCGCAGCATCCCTGCCTTTTCGTGGGGACCGAGCGCTTCTTCCGTTCCGGATACATCGGCAATCTGGTCAAGGCCTGGCTGCCCGCGCTGGACGGCGTGACCGCGAAACTCGAGCGCGGGGCCAAGGTCGCCGACGTGGGCTGTGGATTGGGGGCATCCACGATTTTGATGGCGAAGGCCTTTCCGAAGTCGCGCTTCGTCGGGTTCGACTCGCATACCGAGTCAATCGCGCTCGCGCGGGACCGAGCCGGGCAGGCTGGCGTCGCCGATCGCGTGAGCTTCGAAGTCGCGAAGTCGACCGACTACCCGGGCGACCGCTACGACCTGATCGCGCATTTCGATTGTTTGCACGACATGGAAGACCCCGTCGGGGCCGCGCGGCACGTCAGACGGACCATCGCGCCGGAGGGCACCTGGATGATCGTGGAGCCCCTCGCGGGCGACAATCTCCAGGACAATCACAATCCGGTCGGCCGTGTCTTTTACTCGGCTTCTACGCTCCTATGCATTCCGCACTCGCTGGCTCACCGCGGTCCGGCTCTGGGAGCGCAGGCGGGCGAGGCACGGCTGCGCGAAGTCGTGGTTTCGGGCGGCGGCTTTTCGCGCTTCCGGCGGGCTACCGAGACGCCGTTCAACCTCGTCCTGGAAGCCCGCCCTTGACATTGCAGCCACGCCTGGCGTGGGGCCTCGATTACCACGCAGATCATCTATTCATTCAAATAATCAACCACCAAAGAGGTCCATCATGAAACTGCACTATCGGTATTTTTTCGCACTCGCGGGTTTTCTGTTTGCGTGCGGCGGCGGCCCCGCCGGAGGTCAGTCCGGCCGCGCGCCGATGACGGCAACGACCCCGGACAAGAGCTTGCTCGACGGACGGTCCTACGAAGTCACCCTCGAAATTCCAGACGCGTCGCCGGTCAAGGACACCTTGCGCTTCACGAACGGGAAGTTCGAATCGACGGCCTGCACGTCGCTCGGCTTTCCACAGTGGTCGGACTATGCCGCGCGCATGAACGGAGGCGAGGTCGCCTTCCATGTCCTCGCGAAGCATCCGTCGGGCACGACCATCGACTGGAACGGGAGCATTCACGGTGATGCGGTCGACGGGAAGGCAGACCGGACGACGAACGGAAAGACGGACGTGCTCCGGTTCAAGGGCTCGCTTCAACCTTGAACGAACGTCGACCGTATTGCGAAGAGAAGAAAACCAAGCGATGGAGGCGGTGAACCTCGGAGGTGACGCATGGCACGGGTCATCGTGGAGCAGGTGTTCGTGGAGCCGTTGACGGACGAGCGTTACGGCGCGTTTTCGAAGAAACTCGATCCGTGCCTCGAAGTGCGCAACGGATTATGGCGACGGAGCTCGTTGTCGCTCGATCGACTCCGTTTGACATGCGAGTTCGAGGCCCCCGATGCCGAAGCCGTTCGCGATGCGTTTCGCGGGGCGGGCATCGACTTCGAGCGCGTTTGGGCTGCCAACGTGTACGCCATCGAAGACTACCCGGAGCTCATGAGCAAGCTCCGGGCACTCCTCGGCGAGGATTGTCGACACGTTGATACGAGATAGAAAGGGGCAATGCCATGTTTGTGGCAAGGCGCTGCGGACGCTTTATTTCCCATATCCGGCGGCGACGATGTTGGCCTGGACGGCGTTGAGGGTCGCCAGAGTCGCCGCACCGGTCGTCATGACGCCTTCATAAAAATCTCCCGCCGCAGCGTTGCTGTTGTCGCCGCCGATTCCGAGGATGATGGCGCCCTGTTTCTTCATTGGGGCATAACCGTTCGGGCGCGCTCCGTCGTACATCGTCGTCAGCGTACCCGCCGCCGCATTGCCGCCGTAGAGCGCGAAGCTTCCCGGGGCCGCGCCGGATCGCCCGACGACGATGGCCGTGGCGAAGTCGTAGGGGAGAGACATATTGGTCGGAACCCCTTTGGCCTCTTTGGCCCCGCTTGCCAACACGCCGGCACATAGGCCATTTTCGATGTCTACCTCGACCCAGGGACCAGGGCCGACGCCGGTGGCCTGACCGCTGCCCCCTCCGAAGTACACGGCCTCCATCGTGGCGTTGCCGTCGTCACGATCGTTCGTTTCCGCGTTCCCGTAGTCGTAGCAGCAACTGTTGACTAGATCGTTCTGGCTCGAGACCATGTACTCAGTCTCTGCTTCGTCGCCCGTCGCGGTGCCCGTGGCCTTGTCGTTCCGATAGCCCATACCCACGCGAATACGGATTCCGTAGACTTCATGGCCGCTGGCCGTGGTTTTGAGATCAGTTGCATTTGACGGCTTGTCCGCCCCGCTGCCGTGCTGACCGGCGGGTCCGGGGGTGAGATGATTGCCCTGCGAGGACTGGTCGTAGATGGTCGTAATGGTGCACGTCGTGCCGGCGCAAAACGTGTCTTGCGCGGCAGCGTCAGCGAAGCCCCCGGCGGTCAGGACGGCGATGTCCTTGGTCGTGTTGTCCGACGCGCGCGTGACTTGGTAGAGGTTCCCCTTGTACGCACCAAAGAGAGCTCGCACGGTGCTGTGCGCGGCGACACACGGTGTGCTTCCGGCCGCGAAGATATCGCAAACCCCACTGCCTGCCGGCGCGCCGCCGCTGCTACCGCTTACAGCGCCCGAGTCGGCGGCGCTGGATCCCGAACTCGTGCCCCCGGAGCTGGAGCTCGTGCCGCCGGATCCCGAACTCGTGCCCCCGGAGCCGGAGCTCGTGCTCGCACCACTGGAGCTCGTGCTCGCACCGCTGGAGCTCGTGCTCACTCCACCGGAGCTCGGGGTGCCCCCGCCCGAGCTTGCACCACCGGAGCTTGTGCTCACTCCACCGGAGCTCGTGGTCCCCCCGCCCGAGCTTGCACCACCGGAGCTCGTGCTCACGCCACTGGAGCTCGTGCTCGTAACGCCGGAGCTGGTATTCGTGCTGCCCGAGCTTGAGCTGTTGCCACCCGTGCTAGCGCCGCTGGACCCGCCGCTCGCGCCCCCGGCGCCAGCCCCGGAGCTCCCGTTCGAGGCACTGCCCTTCGACCCACCGGGCGAGGTATCGTTGGCGCCGCCCGAGCAGGCACCCGTCATGACGACCGTGATCATCCCCACGGCCGCCAATGTTGACGCGGGTCGGACCATCGAAACTGGGGAGCGCGAAACACGCGTCCTGAGCTTTGCTAAGTTCATGGGTGGACTGTACTACGTTCACGCAAGAGGTCACGCATCTACAGACGATGACACGAAGCCGTGCAGTCGGACGGTTAACGTACACGAGAGCGCATCTGCGTCCCGGACGGGTCCTGCGCGTTAGCGGTGGCTTACCGCGTCTCCGAAAATCAGTGGTACCCGTCCAGAAATCGGCGGTGCGATTGGGCTCTCCGGCCGCTCTGCGGCGCGCGAAAAGGCCAAAGATCACTAACGAATTGCCTGGATGGGGGACTCTCGCCGGGGCTCGGTGTGCTTCTTGCGCAATCCGCTACAGGAATGCGCAAACCCAGAACGTTCTTCCAGAATTACGCATCGTTCATCGCCGCATCCGGGGTCGTCTCCGCGCTCTCCGGGCAGCAACTCGGCTGCTCGAGCACTCCGCCCGGTTCCGGCTTTGCCCCGGCGCCGGGTCCGCAGACCGGCTCGCAAGACGCCCTCGGCTCGCTCGGCGTGGCGCTCGCGATTCCCGGCGGCGAGATGATCTCGACGCTCAACTGGGTAATCACGGGGCCGAACGGCGCGTCCACGGTTGTCTTGTCGGGCTCCGAGACCGTGCAGAACAGCGACGCCATCAGCCTCATCATCGGCGGCGTTCCGAGCGGCTCGGGCTATACGATCACGCTGACCGGCACCACGACCGACGGCCTGTCGATGTGCTCGGGGAGTGCCGGCTTCGCGGTAACGGCACGCACGACGACGAACGCGACCGTCGCCGTACAGTGCTCGGTTCCAAGCGCCGACGCCGGGTCGCTGCAGGTGGGCGCCCAAGTCTACACTTGCGGGACGCTCAATAGCATCTCGGCCAGCCCATCGGACACGAACGTCGGCAACCCGCTTTCGCTCACGTCTTCGGCGACGGCGCCCAACGGCGGGACCCTGACGTATGCGTGGTCGGCGCCGAGCGGGACGTTCTCCGCCCCGACTGCAGCGAACACCAACTACACGTGTGCCGCGCCCGGCGCTGTCACTGTGATCCTCACGGTAGGCGATGGGGCCGTACCCGACGGCGGCACCTGCAGCCCCGTGCTCTCGATGCTTTCGGCGACGATAGAGTGTGACGCGGTCGACGGCGCCGCGATATCGGATTCGGGCGGCACCGATTCGGGCGGCACCGATTCGGGCGGGGCCGACTCGGGGAGCACCGACGCGGGCGGGGCCGACTCGGGGAGCACCGACGCGGGCGGCTCCGACTCGGGAAGCACGGACGCGGGCGGCTCGGATGCGGGCACCTCCGACGCAGGCGCGTCCGACGGCGGCAGTGCGACGATCAACCTCGCCGTGTATCGTGTGGGCGACACAGCCGCGTCGCTCGCGAGCACGGGCAACCCCGTCTTCATCGATGTGTTCACGACCGCGGGCGTTCTTGTCCAGTCGATCGCGATGCCGACGGTACAGAATTCGACAGCCACCACTCCGCACCGGCTCATCGCGAGCGGGACCGCGACCTCCGAGGGCCTGCTCACGCTCTCGACCAACGGAAAGTACCTGCTCGCGACCGGCTACGACAGCGCGCCCTTCTCCGACGCGGGCAGCGTCGTGAGCTCGTCGAGCGCCGCGGTGCCACGCACCGTCGCGCGCATCGACTCCTCCGGGGACATCGACACGACGACCGGCCTGACCGACTTCGCCTCCGGCAATAACCCGCGCAGTGCGGCGAGCAACGACGGCGTCAACATCTGGGTCGCCGGCGCCTCGTCGGGCGCCCGGTTCACGACGCTCGGCAGCTCGACCTCGACGTCGCTCAACACGGCAAACCTGCGCCAGGCGGGCATCTTCAACAGCGTTGACTCCGCCGATGCCGGTCCGTTCCTGCAGCTTTATGCGTCTAGCGGGTCGGCCAACGTGCAGATCGGAACCCTCGGCGCGGGTTTGCCGATGGCCAGCGCAACGTTCACCATTCTGCCCGGCTACCCCACGAGCGGCAGCCCCTACGGCTTCTTTTTCGCTGACCTCGATGCCGTGCCCGGCGTCGACACGCTCTACGTCGCAGACGACACGGCGGCCGACGCGGGCACGACCGGCGGCGTGACCAAGTACTCGCTGGTCGGGTCGAGCTGGGTCTCGAACGGCGAGCTCGGCTCGGCCAGCGATTCTTACCGTGGTCTCACCGGTGTCGTGAGCGGAACGACGGTCACACTTTATGCCGTGCGCAAGGGCGGCACCTCGACGACGGGTGGCGGCGAGGTCGTCTCGATCGTCGACTCGAGCGGCTACAACCACTCCTTCTCTGGCGCGACGCTCTCCGCGGCACTCGCCACCGCGGCGAGCAAAACCGCCTACCGCGGCATCGCGATCTTCCCGCATCCCTGAGCTTGAATTGCCAGCGCGCCCGGCAGGACTCGAACCTGCGACCAGCGACTTAAAAAAAGGCACGCGGATTGGGGCACAAAGCTCGAGAAATCCGGGGATCATGACGGCGTCGTGACGGCTATCGTGGCTGCACTGTCGTCCGCGGCGGCGAGGGGACCGCGGGTGCTGTCCCGGTGCGTCGAGGCACTCGGCTTGGCGCTTGGGGCGCTGATGGGGAGCGCGGGCGAGGACCGTGCTCGAGGTCCCCGAGCAACTCCTGAGCGAACTTCCCGTGACCTCGACGAGCCTCGTCGGCCGCGAGCTGAAGTGCGGTCCGCTAGAACCGCGCGTCGTCGCTCGCAGCGTAGCTCTCGATGAGCGTCTTCAGTTGGTCACCCGTCGGCATGGAAACCCGCGTCACCATGCCAGCAGCCGACGAGCGTGACCTCGAAGAGATGGGCGATCGACGCGACGAAGGGAGAACCGGGCGCAAAAGGGGATTCGCTCCCGACCAGGAATCGCGGTATTTGAGGCTCGAGCCGCGTCACGCTGCGCCGCTGGACGGGGAACCCTTTGGCTCGTGCCACTCGTGCCCGAGGAGCGAGGTCGCCTCGGCCGGTCCCCAGCCTCCGGATACATACGAATGCAAGGGCGTAGTGGCGCCGAGGACGGGATCGACGACACGCCACTGGGCTTCGACCGAGTCCTGACGCGAGAAGAGCGTGGCGTCGCCGGCCATTGCGTCGCCCAGCAGCCGCTCGTACGGAGTCATGTCCTCGGCCGCGTTCTGCGCGGCGATCAACTCGGCCGGCGCGCCGACGATCGCCTCGCCGGGCTCCTTCGAGCGGACGCCGAGGGCGATCGCGACTTCCGGTCCGAGTCGAAAACGGACGTAATTGTTGGCGCCGCAGCCCGAGAGATCTTCGCCGAAGACGGCGCGCGGCGGCCGTTTGAGCTCCACGAGCACCTCGGTGCACGTGACGGGAAGGCATTTCCCCGCGCGCACGCAGAAGGGCACCCCGGCCCACCGCCAGCTGTCGATTGCCAGGCGCACCGCGACGTACGTCTCGACGGTGGATCCCGGCGCCACGTGCGGCTCGCGGCGATAGCCCTCGAACTGGCCACGAACGACGTCGGCCGGTCGCAGCGGTTCGATCGCCTTGAGCAGGCGCGCCTTCGAATCGCGCAGTGCGTCCGCCGAACCGCTGTCTGGCTCCTCCATGGCGAGGCACGCCACGACCTGGAGCAGATGATTTTGCAGCACGTCACGGATTGCGCCCGTCTCCTCGTACATCTGCCCGCGGCCTGCGATGCCGAAGCTCTCGGCCATCGTGATCTGCACTCCTTCCACGTAGTTGCGGTTCCAGATCGGCTCGAGGAAGGCGTTTCCGAATCGAAAGTAGAGAAGGTTCTGCACCGCTTCCTTGCCGAGATAGTGATCGATGCGAAAAATCGCGGACTCGGGAAACACATCTAGGAGGGTGCGGTTGAGCGCGAGAGCGGACTCGAGGTCGTGGCCGAAGGGTTTCTCGACGACGACGCGCGCGCCCTTCGCGGCGCCCGTCCGACTTAGCTCCCGCACCACCGTGGTGAACACGCCCGACGGGATCGCCAGATAGTGAAGCGGTCGTTCGGCCGGCCCCATGACTTGTCGAAGCCGCTCGAAGGTGCCCGGGTCGGAATAGTCGCCGTCGACGTATCGAAGAAGGCCCGACAATTTCTCGAACGCGCGCGGATCGACGCCGCCACCGAACTTCTCCAGGCTGTCCCGCGCGCGGGTGCGGAGCTGTTCGAGGTTCCAGCCTGCCTTGGCAACGCCGATCACGGGGATGTCGAGGCGCCCTTTCTTTATGAGCGCCTGGAGCGCCGGGAAGATCATCTTGTGCGCGAGATCGCCGGTAGCGCCGAAAAAAACCAAGGCATCCGACGGGGCTTCGGTAGTAGTGAACATGACGTCCTTTCCATTTTTGTGTCGAGTCTTGGTGCGCGTGCCCGTCCCGGTTCGCGCGAGGGCTCGAACGAAAAGTCGATGCCGGTGGGAAACACCGCCGAGTCCAGCGACCCAAATGAAAGCTCGCGCTGATACGAATAGGTGACCGCCGCACGGACGGACATCAGTGCCGCGTGCAGCACGCCGTCAAGGGCAAGGGCCGGCGGCGCTTCTCTCATCGAGACCGAAGTGTCCTACTCGAGCGGCAGGAGGATGGTGCGCCCCAACGACCTCGAGGCGCAAAAGCACGACCGCAAGGAGAGCCCCCATCACGGGGCCCAAGAAGTAGAGCCACACGTCGGACAGGTCCCCAGCAAGCACGGCGGGGCCTAGGCTGCGCGCGGGATTCGCGCTTGTCCCCGACAGGGGAGCTTCGAGCCAGACCATGACCGCAAAGAGGGGTGCGATCGACCATGGCGTAAAGGGACGGGTTCGGCGATGAGAGGCCATGACGAAGATCAGCGTCACAAGCGCCCAGGTCACGCACGTCTCGCCGAGCAGCGGGACCCAGATGGGTTTTCCGGCCGCCGGGATTGTCGCGCCGAAGTGGGCGCTGAGCCCGAACGAGCCCCACGCGCGAAGAGGCAAGATGCTCGCCAACCCCGCAAGCAGCTGACCCAGGATATAGCCGATTGCGTCTCGGATCCCGAGCTTGCCCTCCGCGTGAAACGCGATGGTCACGGCCGGATTGAGGTGCGCGCCGCTCACCCGTCCCGCGGGAGATACGGTGACGATTGCGCCGACCAGGCCGAAGAGAAAGCCCGTCACGAGACGCCGCGTGCCCTCGTTCGGCAGGAGCACTGCCGCGGGACTGCCCCGACCAAACATGACGATCACGACCGACACGCCCACGGTGACCAGCAGCGATGTTCCGAGGAACTCTGCGAGATAGAGACGCGGGTGCCACGTGGTCCCTTGCGGTTGTCCAATGAGGGGCCGGTCGGCCGCCGTCACGACGATTCGTGCGTCAATGCGTGAACGACCTCGGCATGTCCAAGCGTGACCCGGTAATCAATGCCTTCCCACGCATTCTGGAATCGTCGGGTGAAGTTAATCTCGGTGTGCGGTTCGAGCTCCGCGGGCGTGAACGTCACGCTCCACATGCCGAAGGGGCCGCCCACGGCGGTCCGCTCATTGACGGCGCGCCAGCCGTCGAATCCGTAGTGCAGGTCGAACGGGCTCCGATGCTCGATCGCCAGGGCACGCCCCCGCGCGAGGCGGGTAAAGCCAGCCTCCGTGCGCCAGTGCCACCTGTCCGCGGCGCGCGGCTTGGCCCCGTATCGGTCCTCCATCGCTCGGAGAAGCTCCACGGGCTTGCTCGAGACTTTGGCGACGAGCAGCTTCAAGTATTCCGCATGAGTCCACAAGAGCGGCATGGCGCTGCCCGAAGGGCGCCCGGGCTCGAGGCCTCGCTGCGCCACCGGTGCTGAGTCCCACACCTGTTCAGGCAGAAGACCGCCACGGCTAGCGCAGCGGGCCATCGTCTCCAGATAGGGCAATGCGTCTTGCCCGCTCTGAAGCGCCAAGTGGCCCCTTTCTCCGGTCAAAAGCGGCCACAAGCGCCCCACGCCGCTTCCGTCGAACGGCGCGCCGTCGGGCTTCTCTCCGTACCCGTCCTCGTTGTAACGGTGGTACACGGGCCCCGAAGGGGTGTCGACCCGAAGTAGCGCATCGACCAGAGTAATGGTGTCTCGCACGCGCGGATCGCTGGCCGCGCGGAGTCCGAGGCGGGTGAGATAGGAGAAGTCCATGCTCACGAGCGTCGATGCGGAGACGGTTTCGCCCTCGCGATTTTTCAACTGAACTCGCCCGGCGAGCCCACCGTCTCGCTGGGGCGGAGCCAGGCGGACGTAGTATCCGGCGAGCCCGTGGCTCTTCGCGAGGGGCGTGTCAGTCACGAAGCAGAACGACTCGAGCCGCTCGTTCCAGTCGTCCGCGAGCCTCAACGCGTAATCGCATTCGTCCGGCGCTAGCCAGCGGGCGCCCACAACCAGCGCCGCGATCGCCACGGCGAGTGTGAAAGGGTTCGTTCCCGGACTCTCTTCCCACCGGTCCTGATCGCTCGTCGGCCCCGTCATCGCGACGAATGCCAGCGCCCGGCGTACCATTTCCGGGGTCCCTTCGAGCTCAGGCCTCCCGAGCTCGCTGAGCTTAGCGGCGAGCAGAACCGGGAATGCAGCTTCATCGAGCTGCAACCCGGTCCAGAAGGCGACACCGTTCGGGTAGTAGTTTTGCGCCCAGCGTCCGTCGGATTGCTGCGTCGAGATGAACCCCGCCAGGACACGCGCGGCATCGGTCGCCTGGTTCGCTGCAAGCAAGGCGAAAGCCGCCAGCGTGGCGTCGCGCGGCCACACCAGATGGTAGCCACCGAGCGTGTCCGTGCTGTTGCCCCAGGGAATGCTCAAGCTCGCCACAAGCGCGCCAGGGTAGGCGCGGTCTTCGTGCACCTTGAGAATAGCCGCGCTGAGCCGCGCCTCTCGGTCCAGAGGCTCGTTGATAAATGGCAGCTGAAGGGTTGCCCCCCATCTCTCCCACTCTGCACAGAACAACGCGCGCGCTGCGTCGATGCCCTCGGCAAGGCTCGCCTTGGCGAGAGTTCGGGCGCCCTCGGGAGTGTCGGCGAAGCCCAGCGCGATGACGCCGCTCGTAGTCTCGAGTTGACCCGTCAAAGCGACGGTCCCTCCGTCGGCGCGCCCGAAGGACCAGTTTAGTTCTCGGTGGCGCGCGAGGTCCTGCCAGCCGTCCGAAGCGCCGACGAATCCCGCGCTCATTCGCCCGATCGGGACGTTCGCCAGAAGGGCGAGCGCATGAGCGCCTCGTTGCGCGACGAGTGCCTGTTCGGCCACCCAGGCCGTGTTGTCGGCGCCGGTGCCGCCAAGGTGCGGGGCCAGCACAAGTACCAGCTTGTAAGGGCCGTCGAGGTCGAACCGCAGGAGAAGAACGTCCCGGAGCGGGTCCGGTACGACCTCAACCGTCAGTCGATAGTCCTCACCAGAGTGCGCGATCGTCAGCAGCGGCACGCTCGGCGACGGAGTGCGCAGCTCGTAGCGCCGCTCGCGCTTCAGGTCGACGAAGCGGCCTCCACCCACCAGATAGAACGTCAGGTCGCGGATCTGCGGTCTGCCGGTGGACGGCCAGAACACTTCGTTGAGGACGCCGTGCCCGATAGTCGCCCATACGCGCGCCGGGCCAAGAGCCGTCGTCACAAAGTCCTTGTCGCTGCTCGACCATGTTGGCGACATCCCGGGCGCGCCGAATGCTTGCTCGGTCATCCCCTTTCACTCCGCACGGAGGATAGTGGCCACATGGCACCATAGTCCGGCCGTCATTAGGCGGCTAGGTAGTCGAAGCTGTCTTGCCGCCCCCAGGCCGATGAACGGAGATGGGCGCATACGTGGGCAGCAGCTTGAGCCACTCCCTCGCTGCCTCCAGCCCGAGGCCGACGCAAGCCCTGGTGGCACTTGCTCCGCCACACGTGCGCGTCGTCTCTGGTCTCAGGGTGGTGGGGTCAGCGCGGGCGCTTGGAGGACGTGCGCATGGTGCTCGGGCACTCCTCGGTGAAGGTCACCGAGCGCTACGCGCACCTCGTTCCGAATGCCGTTCAGGGCGTCGCGAACGCCGCTCAGGTCGCCTGGGAGAGCCGTCACGACGCCGTCACGACCTTTTCTGATGATCCCAAAAAGCTGAGCGATCTCACCGGCGCGCCCGGCAGGACTCGAACCTGCGACCAGCGACTTAGAAGGCCGCTGCTCTATCCAACTGAGCTACGGGCGCGTGTGATGCATAAGCTACGGTAAGACCGAGAGAATCGCGAGGAGCAAGGGGCCGGTCGATCGACGCCCGAAGCGCTCCCGCCCCGCC
>JBAULD010000044.1:0-5866 GCA_049578005.1 Polyangiaceae bacterium | reverse complement strand
ACGAACGAGATGGCCGACCCGAGGACTTGCTCGGCTTGGGCGAGCTTCAGCAAAAGTACGAAGACTGGTCAGGGCTCGTCTTGACGCTCGCAGGTGCAGAAAAATCGTCGGCCGCCGGGACTGAAACGTACTTTCGGTTGGAAGTCGCGGCGTACACGCACGCGGGCGACCTCTCGCGGGCCCGCGCCGCATATCTCGCGATTCTCGCGATCGACCCTGCATCGGCCGACGCCGAGGCTGGACTACTCTGGAATGCCATCGACCGAGGCGACCGGGCCGACGTTGCCCGATTCGCTCACGCCTTTTCCGAAGACGTCGCGCGAAGCCCCACGCTCGGGGCACCCATGGCGGCCGCTCGCGGTTTCCTCGACCGGCCCGAGATGGGCGATGACGACGAGGAGGAGCACCTCTTGGCCCTGCTCGACGGCCGTAGGGACGACGAAGCCCAATGGCGGATTTCGCAAAGGCTGTATCGGGATCCGGAGTCCGCCCGAGCACTTCGCTCGCCGGTTCGTGAAATTGCGTACCGGCATGAACCCTCAGCCGGGGCATCCGCCGGGTACGTCCGTCTCGGGGATCTCGAGATCAGTCAGGCGGACGTGTCCGTTGCCCACGACGCATTCGGCTTTCGTTTGGACTACGCCGGGTCGGCCAGCACGCTGTCGAGTCGCGGACCAGACGTGCTCCTCCCCAAGGAGGTCATCGAGGGGGACCTGGTCGTGCACGCTCGCCGCTTCGATCCCGGAAGCCTCACGGAGACGGAAATCGGGGTCAACATGCAAGCGCAGCGAGCCGTTCCCCGCCTCTATCTCCTTCGGGAGGACCGCTGGCGCGGCGTGGCGCAGACCGTCGTGTGGGCCGGGGTCAACGGCCTCGTGGCCAACGAGACGGCGGCGCTGCGCGTCGCTGGGCTGCGCGATCGAGTGGGGGCCAGCGTATCGGGAGATCTGTGGGCGAGCCTCTACCTAAGCGCCGAGGCCGAAGCCTTCGAAGACCATACGCGCGATTACTCGTCCGCCGGAACAGGCCTGCGGCAAGATCTCGAGCTCGGCTTTCGGATTTTGCGCGACCAACCCGAAGCCGGCATCGGCATTGCCGTGTCGGCTCTGCAACGGAGCCACCTCCGCTCGCTCCCGAGCGAGCTTTCAGTCCTTCAGGCGTCGATCGACCAGGCGCTTCCCTCCTCCTACGAGGCGGTGAGCGCAGTCGTGCATATTTCCCACGGTGACTGGATGGATCGCCAGCACAGGGACCACCTCGACTTCCCGAGGTTCGGCTGCGACGGTTCGCTCGGGGTGCTCGTCGCTCGCAAGGCGTACGCGGCGCTCCTCTCGTGCGGCGCAAACATCGAGCTCACGAGTGCGACTTTCGCTCGTGGCGGGGGGCTGTACGGCTTGGGGGTAGCTGGCGTCCCCCGGCTTGCGTACGCGTCGCTCTTTCTTTCAATAAATCATCTGTTCTGAAGAGACACACAAGGGGGTTGGCTTCATGTTGTCCAATTCACGGAATACTGTCGCTCGTTCGGGATCCGGTCGGGGGAACTTCGTGCGGCGTTCCAAATTCGTCCTCTGCGTGCTCGGGGCCGCGTTCGCGGTCTGCGCGTGCGGGTCGGCGGTGACGCGCACGCAAGAAGCGTCACCGGTCCCCGCAACTGCACGTTGGGTGCTCTTGCCTTTTGCCAATTACTCCGAAGCCCCGCAGAGCGCCGAGCGAGTCGAGGCAATGACCGAGACGTTGCTGCGAATGCGAGGGCTATCGCGCCTCGTGACCTATGCCGCGCAAGCCGCCGACGACCGAAAGGACATCCGAGCGTCCCTACCGGCCGACGGCCAGCGAGACGCCACGCGCGCCATCGCATGGGCGAAGGCACAAGGCTTCGTCTACGGGGTCTCCGGAAGCGTCGAAGAATGGCGCTACAAGAGCGGGCTCGAGGCGGAGCCGGCAGTGGGAATCAGCGTTCGCGTGACCGATCTCTCGAACGACAAAGTCATTTGGTCGGCGTCGGGCACCGATACCGGTCCGGCGCACGAGGCGGTCAGCGGTACGGCGCTGCGTCTCATGGACAGGCTCCTGGCGGGATTGGAGTTTCGATGAGTGCCCGCCCGGAGAAAGCCGACGGGTCGGGGCCGGCGCGTGACGCGTGCATCGGGAGACTATCGTGAAGGCCAGCTTCGCCCTTCCGCCCGCAGAGCGCCGTGCGCGGCCTTCTCGCGCTCCGATGTTTGCCTGGCTTCGCGAACCGGTCCGCACGGCGAATCGGCACAATGCGGAGCCTAGGACAATGGCCCGTTTGGCCGAGACGGCGGCGCTCACGGCCGCTGTGCCCGTATTGGGCCGTGCGCTTCGGCCGGATGATCCCTTCTTCATTCAGACAGCCTTCTTCTGGCCGCTCTTCGCGCCTGTGCTGGTGTCCCTTCGTTACGGGGTGGCCGCCGGGGCCGGCAGTACGCTTGCGATTGCGACGATGATTGCCGTCGACTGGACGCGCCATGGGCGCGAAGCTGGCCAATTGCCTTTTCCCGCTTTGGTCGCCGTGTTCGCGCTTTCTCTCGTTTGCGGGCAGTTCTCCGAGACATGGGAACGATCTGCGGGCCGCGTCGAAAGCGCTCTCGAGACGGCCACCTCGCAGTTGTCTGAGTTGACCCGAGAGCACTTTCTGCTCGAGATCTCGCACGACCGACTCGAAGCGAGTCGAGGCTGCGACGCGCCGACCAGCCTGCGCGCGGCGCTTTCCGCGATCCACGAGATGGCCCAAGCCGGCGAGACGCTCGCTGGAGGAAGGATTGCCGGCCATCTCATGGCGGTCCTCGCTTCCACGTGTCTCGTCGACATCGCGTCGCTCTACGAGGTGCATGGGGGTCGACTGGTCGGTCTGCCTGCCGCTCGGCTCGGCCACCCCGCTCCCGTACCTGACGACGACGAGCTCGTCGTCGCCGCGGCTCGGGGCGGTCAACTCGTCTGCGCGCCCCACTTCGAGAGCGCCGGCGCCGCCCGCAAAACCCACTTGATCCTGGCCTCGCCGCTCACCGACTCGACCGGTCACGTGAGAGCCGTTCTCTGCGTGCAGTCGATGTCGTTCCTCGCGCTCGCCCCCGGCAACCTACGCGTCTTGGCCGTCACTTGTGGCCACGCGGCCGATCTGCTTGCACGACGGGATGGCGCGGCAGACCGCCGACGGGCGGAGCGTGACGAGTTCGAGGTGCGCATCGCGCGTGCGGCAAGGGACGTCGAACAGGGGATTCCCACGACCGTCGTGTGCCTCGTTCTTCGTCCGGAAAGCCCTCTGCGCGACGTCGCGGAGAGACTCTTGTTCGACGTGCTTCGCACGAGCGACTACGTCCATCTGGAAACCGACGACCAGCGCGCGGTCATCGCCGTCATACTCGCGGGAACCGACCAACGAGGCGCCGAGGCATTCGAGAGGCGCGTTCGTGGGCTGGTCGCGCGCGAGCTGGGCAATGCCGTGCCGCGGCTCGGAAACTCGCTGCTCATACATCGCGTCTCCCGTGGCGATACCCGCCAGTCCATCCTCGGACGACTGAGGACCAAGGACCTCGTCGCATGATCCGCTTCGTCCGCTGGACGGGGATGGTCGTCGTCGGGGCGCTGGACGCGAGCGCCATGGCCGCGCTGTTCGGGGCGTCGTCGCGAAGTGTCGCGCCCGCGGCGGGTGCGAGCGCCCACGCGGCGCTCTGCTTCGTCTCGACGTGGACGATCTTCGCGGGCGGCCCCCCCTGGGAGGGCGGCCGCCGACTTCGAGCGCTCGTGTACCTGACGGCATTCTTCGTGCCGGTCCTCGGCGGCTTCGGCATGCTCGCCGCTCTGTCCGTGGCGTTCGCGCGCCGCCCTTCGGACGCCCCGACATGGACAACGGTGCCGACCCACGGAGGACGTGTCCGTGGCCGCCCCCCTGCCCGGCCCTCGCTCGGTCGCATCGCAGGCATTCTCCGGACTCGCGCCACGGAGACCAATACGGCACGGTTCCACGCGGTGCTGCAGGTGCCCAGATTTTCGGCGCGCGAAAGCGTCCGAATTCTCCGCTCGTGTCTCGCCGACCCGTTCGATGAGGTCCGCCTCTACGCGTTCGCGCGGCTCGAACGCCTCCGCGACGAGATCGAGTCCGGCACGCGGCGTCTGACGCAGAGTCTGCAAGGGATCGGGCGCGAAAAGCGGTATCGAGCCCACCTCTGCATCGCGGAGAGCCACTGGGAAGCGTGCTATCTCGGACTTGCGGAAGGCGCCGTCTTCGAAGACTCGTTGGAGAGCGCGCGGCGTCACGCCTCGGAGGCCCTTCGTCTGTCGCCGGGCTGCGGCGCTGCTCGCTTCTTGCTCGGCCGCATCGATCTCCGGTCCGGAGACTATCCGGCTGCGACCGCCCATCTGCAAAGGGCCCTCCAGGCCGGATTCCCCGCCGTTCGCGTACTGCCCTATCTCGCCGAGGCGCTCTTCGCCGGTCGACACTATGTTTCGGTGAAGAAGGTCCTACGCGATCTGGCGCGATTGCCGGGAGGCCGGGGGCTCCCCCGCGGCGTACTGGAGTTCTGGCGATGAGGGGATCCGCGGCGCGAGCCCTAAGGAGGGGCGAGCAGATCGACGTGATGCTCATCCTCGAGGGCACCTACCCTTTCGTGAGTGGAGGCGTCTCGAGCTGGGTCCATCAAATCGTCACGGGAATGAAGTCCATGCGCTTCGGGATCGTCTTCATCGGGGGGGCACGCGAGTCCTACGGGGAGATGCGCTTCGAACTCCCCGACAACGTGCTTCACCTCGAGACGCACTTCCTAGCCGACGCCCGACCGGTGCGTCCGGCGCGCGGCCGCTCATGCGACTCCGCATTCTATCGCGCTTCATCCGAGATGCACGAAGCCTTCCGCACCTCCGCACCGAGCGCCTTCGCCGCGCGCTGGCAGTCGTTCGTCGAGAGGCTCTGTGAAGATCCGGAACGACACGAGAGCGAGTTCCACCACAGCGAACAGTCGTGGAACGAGTTCACGGCCCGATACCGGGCGTCGGCGTCGAATTTGCCATTCAGCGATTACTTTTGGACCGTGCGCTCGATGCACGCTCCGGTGTTCATGCTCGCGAGAGTCGCTCGCGCGCTGCCGCGCGCGCGGGCCTTTCATGTCGTATCGACCGGCTACGCGGGGCTCGCCGGAGCAATCGCGAGCAACGTCCAGCGCGTGCCGCTTATCCTCACCGAGCACGGAATCTATACGAAAGAGCGACGCATCGAGCTCATGCAGGCATCCTGGATCACGGAGCGCGGGGCAGACGAACGCTCCTGCGAGGTCGGTTTCTTTCGGGAGCTGTGGATCAGGTTTTTCGAGACACTCGCGTCGATTACCTACGCCGCGGCCGACCCGATCGTCACCCTGTTCGAGGGCAATCGTGAGCGACAGATCGCCGACGGCGCGGACCCGGCGCGAACCGCGATCATTCCGAATGGGATCGACTTGGGTCGGTTTCGGCCGCTGCGCGCGCGCCGGCCGAACGACGTGCCTCCCATCCTCGCCCTCATCGGCCGCGTGGTGCCGATCAAAGACATCAAGACGTTCGCGCGCGCCATGTGCTCGGTCATCCAAGGCCTGCCCGACGCCGAGGGGTGGATCGTGGGACCGACGGTCGAGGATCCTCGATATGCCGGCGAATGCCGAGAACTGATCGCCTCGCTCGGAATCGAAGAGCGCGTGAAATTTCTCGGTCTCCAGAACGTCTGCGACATTCTCCCGAGAGTCGGCCTGCTGGTCTTGACCTCGATCAGCGAGGCGATGCCACTTGTCCTCCTCGAGGGATTCGCCGCGGGGGTCCCGTGTGTCACGACCGAGGTTGGCTGCGCGCGTGACCTCGTCGAGGGAGGCGTTGCGGA
>JBAULD010000043.1:0-11211 GCA_049578005.1 Polyangiaceae bacterium | reverse complement strand
CCACGGCACGTTCTTGTCGTAGTGCGTATTGCCCTCTTGCATGTCGTTCGCAATGAGGACACACGTGTTGTCGAGCGTCGTGCCCGAGCCCTCGGCGGAGCTGTCGAGCGGTGTGAGCAAGTTCGTCGCATACTGCTGGTGGAACCAGGTATCGATCGTCGTCTTGTCGGCCGCGGCGCTCGCCCCCAAGTGGGCGATCGCGTGATAGTTCGACTGCGACACACTCAGCCACGGGAAGGTGAGACCGTTGCCGCCACCGTCGTCGATGAGCTCGATGGTGACCGCACGAGAGACCCCGCACGTGACAGCCGCCGCGGCGAGCTTCAGCTGAAGGGCAACGAGGTTCGGGTAGTCTGCGACGGCCTGTGTGGTGCTCGCGGTTCCCAGTGTCGGAGGCGAGCAACCCACCGTCATCGTCGGCTGTCCGCTGAGGGACTGCTCGATGCTGCGAACGGAGTCGAGATGGGACTGGATCTTGACCTTGTCGTCCGTCCCTACCACGCCCTGGAAGGCCGTGAGCTGCGTGCTCACGAGGTCGAGGATGCTCTTCTTTCGCGCCTGGACGTTGCTAATCTGCGCGGGCGTCAGGTTCGCCCCCGCGAAGAGCTGACTAAACACCTTCGACGGGTTCGTGTTCGGCGTGTTCGCGACGCCACCCGCCTTGTAGCTCAAGTGCGAGTTGCTCGTGTGACAACCGAGATTGAGCTGCGCGTTCGCGAGGTTCGGGCTGGTCTGGGCGATCAGCGTGTCGATCGACGCGCTCGTGCCCCTCTGCGTGCCGGTCAGGATGCACGGGTAGCCGGAGTGGCCGCCGTATTGGTTCGAGTTGAAGACGTTCTGGATGCAGATGTTGTGAGGGATCAGCATCTTGGTGCGGAACGCGGCAAGCGGCGCCAGAATCGGCAGCAACGTCCCCGTCGTAAGGTCCGTACTCCCGGTCTGATACCAGCTCTTCTGGTAGATGCCGTTCGTACAGACCACGCAGATGAACCGCGTCGGAAAGCCGTTCGCGCCCATCGTGCCGCTCGCCGCGCCGCCAGCTCCAGCATCCGCCCCGAACGCTTCGTTGTTGAGGAGGGGGAGGAGCAAGCCACCGACGCCAAGCGTCTTCAGAAGTGCACGTCGCGAGTATTTTTCCTTCATGGCAACATTTCTCCAGCGGCGGGGGTCCGGTAACGGAACGTGCGAGAGGTTGCGACCCCTGCGAGTAGATCACGCACATTGAAGTTGGCAGTTTCGAAGGCGCTGTACGCGGCGCCAATCGAGGCCGCGTCGTCCGCGGTGTCCGGACGGCCCACCGCGTATCGGACCCACTGGGTCGCGAAGCACGAACGCGCGTCTTTGCTCGTGGAGAGCAGCGAAGCGAGCTGGACTCCGTTGTTCACGGTTTGCATCGTGCCGTCGACCGTCACCGTGGCCACCGCGTTGACGGGGGCCCCGTTGTCGGTCGTCCGGTATTGCCCGATGCCGTCGTAGTTCTCGAAGGCGAACCCGAATCCGTCCATCGGCGCGTGGCAACTGATTGCGCATGCATTCGTGCCGTGAACGTCGAGAACCTGGCGCATCGTCTGGCCCGGCATCGGCGCGGAGGGGGTCGGCACGAGGACGTTCTGCGGCACCGTCAGCGCGTTGCAGAGGAGCTGCATATAGACGGCATGACCGCGGTAGATGCCGTTGGAGTCGTTCGAGGCTCCGTTGAGTGTCAAGAAGGCCGGCATCGTCAAGAAGCCCGACCGATTCGCGTCGAGGGTGACCGGCTGCATCGCGGTGCCGGTGATACCCGTCAGCCCGTAGATCGAGGCGAGCTGTGCGTTGGCGACGCTGCTCTTGCTCGTGAAGAGGTCCGAAAATAGACCCGAGCCCGTCAGGATGTTGTTCGAGAAGAACGTCCGGAACTCGGTGTCCATCGCCGTTTGGACGGCGGGCGTGAAGCTGGGATACGTCGTCGGGTCCTTGGAAACGCTCGGCAGGTTCGTCATCTGCAAGAGCTGCTCGAAGAAGTTCTGGACGGCGGAGGCGGCGCTGCTCGTGCCGAGGAGACGCTGCGCTTGCGCGGCAACCTGGTCGACCGTCGAGAGCTGGTTTGCGGCGGCGGCGGCCAGAAGCGTCTGGTCCGGCATCGTCGACGTCAGGAAGTACGAGAGACGACTCGCCAGCGCGTACGGGTCGAGCTGGATCACCTTCGGATTCGTCGTGTCGTACACCGTCTTCGACGGTCCCTCTTCCCAGTGGTAGAGAAACCCGGGCGACTGGAGCATCTCCTCAATGACAAGCCCGATGGCTCCGTTGAAGTCCAGGCTGAGGGTGGTGCGCCCGGTCTGGTAAAGGGCCGTAAGGCCGCTCGTTTCGGTCGCCGTCAGGGGACGCCGGTAGGCCTTGAGTCCGAACGTGTTCAGGAAGGTCGTCAGGCAAGCGGTCTCACTCGCCGTGTTCCCGGTGGTGGGCGTGCACGTGAGCACCTTGCTGATGTTCGTCACCGCGTTCGCGGCGATGGTCGTGGCCATCGACGCATACGCGTTTGCATCGGTCGATCCGACCACGTCGGGCACCGGGAAGGGGAACGTGTCGAAGGGCCCGATGGGCGACTCGGCCGGCACGTCGGACGTCGTCTGCGACGTGTCACCCAGAAGGTCGCGTACCGTGTTCAGGTACTCGAGCTGGGAGAGGTGCCGCAGGATCATCGTCCCGGCGAGCGTCGGGTCGGCTGGCGTACCATTGGGCGCGCTCATCGCCGCACCGGTCCCTGGGACGACCACAGGCGCAGCCCCGTTGCCGCCGGTCCCTGAGCCGCCGGCGCCTCCGTTGCCGCCGCCTCCTACGGTGCCGGGCTGGTTGCCGCCACCGGCTCCGCCGCCGCCCGAAGTGGTGCCGCCCGGCTCGCCCGAGGAGCCTGGCCCGCTGGAACCGATGGTTCCTGTGCAGGCGGCAGCCACGAGCGCGCAGATCGCAAAGCCTGTGGGATAAAGGGTTTTAGCTCTTCTCATGTTTCACCCTGAGACAGTTGCTTCACACCGTGAAAATGGCTCACCCGGTCCAGTTACGCTACTGATTGTGTTTACACGGGAAAATGGTGCCGCGGCTGTCGCAACTGGGGGCGCGCGCCTCCCGCCTGGGAGCATCAGCTACCGGGACGTTGCGCCGAGACTTGCCCATGACGCAGGCGAGCGGAACGAGGGGAAGCGGCCTTGTGTTCGAGCGCGGCAATGATATCTGCCATGAATTAGATTCATGCGAGCGGCCAGCACGATCGGTCGTGCCGCGCTGGCGCTGCCCTGGGCCTTCCCCTCGTGCGCGTCGTCGCCGGAACGCGCCGGGGTCGACGGCGGAGCGGATTCGCAGTCGACCACCACCGACGGTCAAGGGGCCCCGCCGCGCACCGAAGCCGGGACGTCGGGCGCGAACACTGGAGACGCGATGCCCGGCGAGAACGACTCGGCTGGTTCATGCCCTGCATCGTGCGGCGGCGACATGACCTGCTGCGACGGCGCCTGCGTCGACCTTCGAAACGACGCGGTCCACTGCGGGTCTTGTTCGACGGCTTGCAGCGCCTCTGGGATGGAGATCTGCGCGGCCGGCCTTTGCGGCGCCGTAGACTGGGCCCTCTGGCCCATGCCCAACGGCATCGACGACGTGAGCGGCGGCGCGCCGAATCCAAGCGCCTACCTGGACGATTTGGATGGCACGGTCACCGATCAGGTGACGCATCTCATGTGGCAGCAGCGCGTCCCGACGACGGGCGGCGCCAGCGAAGATGGATATCTCACGTGGCCCGTAGCCCATGATTACTGCAACACGCTGTCTTTGGCCGGACACGACGACTGGCGCTTGCCCTCTGAAATCGAGCTTGTCTCTCTCCTCGATTACAGCAACTTTCCCGTCGGAATGCCGCCGATCGACAGCACCTATTTTCCCGACACGCCGGCCGACGCGTTCTGGTCCTCGACGCTAGCCGCGGGCGCGCAGACGTCCGCATGGACCGTGTACATGGACGTCGGCTTCACGTACGCCTACGACGTGGGCACGGTCGCAAAGGTTCGATGCGTCCGCTGAAGCTCGGCCTCGCGGTTGTCGTGAGCGTCGTCGCGGCGAGCCCGGCCCTCGCCGACGCGCCGGCCGGACGCTACACGGCCTCCGGGGGAGCGGTCGTCGACAGCGCCACCCACCTGACCTGGCAGCAATCCGTCGCGACCACCGGCGGCGACGACGGCGCCGGTCGGTCGGCGTGGGCCAACGCGAAGAGCTACTGCGCGAGCTTGGGGGGCGGCTACCGGCTCCCCACCGCGAAGGAGCTTTTCACGATCGTGGACTTCTCCAAAGCAAACCCCGCGATCGATACGTCGGCCGACGCGTTCCCCAACACGCCTTCCGAGGCGTTCTGGACCGCGACGCCCCTACGCGGGTCACCGCCCACGAGCGCATGGTTTATCAGCTTCGACAACGGCTACGCCGGCAACATCGACATGACGCAACCGAACCGCGTGCGGTGCGTGCGCTGATGAAGCAAAGGTCGAGCGCGCCGAGTGAAGAACCTACCGAAGGAGCAAGACTTCGCTCGGTCCAAGCCTGACGGTTCCCGTAAAGCTCTTGCCGGTCAAGAGATCCACCCGCGTGTCGGCGATGGCTACGTCTCTCGCGACCGAACCGTGATTGAGCAGATACAGAAGTTCTTTGCCGCCGGGTGACACGCGAACCGTGACCTCGACGCCCTCGGGCGGCGCGGCGTCGCCGGGCAACGGCGAACCGACTCCGCGCTCGGCGCAGATGCCGCGCAATAGCGCGCGCAATGCTCCCGACTCGAGCCGCGTGCCCACGTAATACGCCTTCCCCGCACCGTAGGGATTGACGGTGACGGCCGGTTGCCCCGCGTAGAACTGGCGGGTGTAGCACGCGAGGACTTGGGCCCCGTTCAGCCAGACGCGATCGCACATGAGGGACGCAGCGTGCTCGACGCCGGCTCCAAGCTCGCCGAACGCGACTTCGAAGCGCACGCCTTGCGCGGCGCCCTCCGGGAGTGCGTCGAGCTCCTCGACCGCAATGCCGAGGACGTCGCGGAGCGGGCCCGGCGGACCGCCGTCGTGAATCCGGTCGGTCTCGTCGACGACCGCGCTGAAGAACGTCGTCACGAAGGCGGCGCCCGCACGCGTCCGAGCCGCGATCCGCGCCGCCTGATCGGCGCGGATCAAATAGGAGAGCGGCGCGACGATGACTTCGTAGCGGCTGAGATCCGCGTCCGGCCCGACGACGTCCGTCTGAATGCCCGAGGCGTGCAGGGCCGCGTACGCCTGCGCGACTTCGCGGTGATAATCGAGATCGCGACTCGGTCCGCTCGACGCCGAGATAGCCCACCAGCACTCCCAGTCGAAGACGACAGCGACGCGCGCGGGCGTTCGGCCGCCGATCGTTCGGGTCCCGAGCGCGGCGAGCTCCGCGCCGAGCGCGGAGACTTCGCGAAACACGCGGGCGTCGGCGCGGCCGTGGTGCTCGACGACGGCGCCGTGCAGTTTTTCGATCCCTCCTCGCGATTTGCGCCATTGAAAATACATGACGGAGTCGGCGCCGTGCGCGACGGCCTGGTACGACTGGAGCCGCAGGTGGCCTGGCGGCTTCGGGCGATTGTAGGGCGCCCAATTCTGGTGGGACGGCGACTGTTCCATCAGGAGAAATGGCTCGCCGTCTCGCAGCCCACGCATCAGCGCGTGTGAAAAGGCAACTTCGGCAAACGGCGTATCGCTCCGCGGATAGCTGTCCCAGGAGACGACGTCCATCGCCTTGGCCCATTCACCGTAGTTCAGAGCTTGAAAAGCGCCCATGAAGTTCGTGGTCACCGGAACTTCGGGCGAGACGTCGCGCAGAATCGACGCTTCGTGCTCGAAGCAAGACAGGTAGCTCGAGGATTGGAAGCGGCGCCAATCGATCTTGAGCATCTGGATACTCCCCTCTCCATGAGAAAAGGGAGGGTCTATTTGACTGAAGCTCTGGTACGTGTGTCCCCAGAATGCCGTGGACCAGGCGGCGTTGAGCCCGTCGAGGCTCGCATAACGGCGCTCGAGGTACGCGCGGAAACCTGTCGCGCACCGCTCGCAGTAGCAGTAATTGGGCCAGTTCCCGCCGTATTCATTGTTCACGTGCCACAGGCGGAGCCGCGGATGGCTTCCGTAACGCACGGCCATCTCGCGAACGAGGGCGCCGCCAAGGCGGCGATAGCTCGGTGAGTTCGGGCAGAACGCGTGGCGGTTGCCGTGTGGGCGCTTGCGCCCCTGGTCGTCGACGGTCAAGACGTCCGGATATTGCTGATCGACCCACGCGGGCGTCGACGCCGTGCCGGTCGCGAGGCAGAGATCCACGTCGGCGCGCGAGAGTCGGTCGACGACTCGGTCGAGCCAATCGAACGTGAACACGCCTTCGGACGGATTGAGATGGGCCCAACTGAAGACGGGTAGCGTCGCGATGTTCCAATACGCGAGCGGCATGAGGCGCGCGTCTTCTTCTTGAACGGCCTCGGGCCACTGATCGGGATTGTAGTCGCCTCCGTAGGGAATCCGGGTGAGCCGGAGCGGGCGCGGGGGGGGTCGGTCCGTCATCGAGGCGGCGATGGTACACGAGGCGCGCGCGGGGCAAGTGCGGCGGCGAGCTGCCCCCGACCTTCCCGGTCTTTGCGGTCTTTCTGGTAGTCTCCCGCCGCGACGAGCCCCGGCGGGCCGCGAGAGGGAGTTCACGATGACGACGAGATCGCAAAGCGTCCGGTGCAGCCTGCGGAGAATCGCGGGGCCCTTCGTAGCCGGTGCTGCGGCGATCGGCTGCGGCGGGTCGCAGAGCGTCCCTGCTCCCCCGCCCCCTGCTGCCTCGGCGGCGACGGCGCTCCCTCTGGCCAGCGCGGCCCCCGCCCCCCTGACGCGGACCCGAGTGACCGAGCTCCTGCAAGCGGTGCCGATCGCTCCTAGTTCGCACAACTTGATCGCGAATGGGACGTTCGAGGGCGGCAAGAGCCTTCCGTGGATGGCCTCGTTCAGCAAGCCGGGCGACGGCGACACGCGTGCCGCGGGAGGCGCCTACTGCCTCGAGATCACGAACGCGGGGTCGAACGCCTGGGACGCGCAGGTTCGTCACCGCGAGATGACCATCGAAAAGGGGCACACGTATTCCATCCGATTCAAGATCGGGTCGACGGAGCCGACGACGGTTCTCGCGAAGATTGGAATGTCCGGGCCGCCGTACAAGGCGTACTGGCAGCAGCAGATGGAGCTCGGCGCCGAGCCGAAGGTCGTGACCTCGGAATTCACGATGAACGATGCCGACGACGCCACCGCGGAGCTCGCGTTTCACGCAGGCGGGCACAACGCGTCCAAGCACGTCCCGTTCGATGTCTGCATCGGGGGCGTCGTGCTCGAAGATCCTCGGTTCACGCCGAAACCCGAGGTGCCGCGCCCGCCTGTCCCCAAGGTTCTCGTCAACCAGGTGGGTTACCTGCCGGGCGTCGGAAAGATTGGAATCGTCAAGACCGACGCGTCGAGCCCGGTGAAGTGGGAGCTCCTCGACGGGTCGGGCAAAGTCGTCGCCTCCGGCGACACCGCGGTCCACGGGCCGGACGCGGCGTCGGGAGATCGCGTGCAGATTGCCGACTTCTCCTCGTACGCCAAGGCGGGCTCCGGGTACACGCTGCGAACGGGCGACGACGCGAGCCATCCGTTCGCAATCGCGGCCAACGTGTACGGCAAACTCAAATACGATTCTCTCCACTTCTTTTACCACATGCGGAGCGGCACCCCGATCGTGATGCCGTATGCGGGGGACTCGAAGTGGACGCACGCCGCGGGGCACCCGGGCGACAAGAGCGTTCCGTGCGCCCCCGACGCGCGTTGTGATTATTCTCTCGACGTGAGCGGCGGGTGGTACGACGCCGGCGATCACGGTAAATACGTGGTCAACGGCGGCATCTCGGCCTGGACGCTGATGAATCAGTACGAGCGGACGAGGTATCTCGGCAGCTCGATCGCAGACTTCGGCGACGGCAAACTGAACATTCCGGAGAACCACAACGGCGCGCCCGATCTGCTCGACGAAGTCCGGTACGAGCTCGATTTCTTGATGAAGATGCAAGTCCCCGACGGCAAGCCGTTCGCGGGGATGGCGCACCACAAGATTCACGACAAAGAGTGGACTGCACTGGCGACGCGGCCGGACGAAGACCCGATTCCGCGATTCTTGCGGCCGGTCAGCACCGCGGCCACGCTGAATCTCGCGGCGACGGCCGCGCAGTGCGCGCGGATCTGGAAGACGATCGACGGAGCCTTTGCCGGGCGGTGCCTCAAGGCAGCCGAGCGGGCGTGGACCGCGGCGGTCGCGAATCCTGCCGTCTACGCCCCGGACGCCGATTCGGTGGGTGGCGGGGCGTACGGCGACGGCGACGTATCCGACGAGTTCTACTGGGCGGCGTCCGAGCTTTACGTCACGACCAAGAAAGACGTCTACAAGGAATCTTTCATGAAATCGTCGCTTCGAAACGTAATCCCGGTCGGTCCGGGCGCGAGCGCCATGGGGTGGCCTCAAGTTGCGGCGCTCGGGACCATATCGATCGCCGTCGTCCCGAACGGGCTGCCAGCGAGCGATGTGGGCGCCGCTCGGGCGGCCATCGTGAAGGCGGCCGAGGGGTATCTCGCCATCGACCGGCACGAGGGATATCGCGTCGGCTACGAGCCCGGCCCCTCCGGGTATCCGTGGGGGTCGAACTCCTCGGTGCTGAACAACGCGATTGCCATGGCGCTCGCGTACGACTTCACGAAAAATTCGAAGTTTCTCGACGGCGTGGAAGACGCCATGGCTTACATCCTCGGTCGCAATCCGCTCGATCAGTCGTACGTGACCGGTTACGGCTTTCGCCCGCTCGAGAACCCGCACCACCGGTTCTGGGCGCATCAGGCGAACCGCATGTTTCCGAGTCCGCCGCCGGGCGTGCTCTCGGGTGGACCCAACTCCGGCTTGCAGGACCCCTACGTCAAGGCTGCCGGGCTGGCGGGCTGCGCGCCGATGAAGTGCTTCGCCGACAACATCGAAGCTTGGTCGGCGAACGAAGAAGCCATCAACTGGAATGCACCGCTCGCCTGGGTCTCGGCCTTCCTCGACGAGCATCCGAAGGGCGCCCCCGCCCCGGCGCAACCGGCCCTCGCGCAGGCCCCTGCGCACGGCAAAGAGAGTGGCGCCTCGAAGAACGACGCTTCGGACCGGAGCCAGCCGTGACCCCGCTCGAGACGTTGGCGGCTTGGATCGAAGAAGCACGAAATCGCGGAATGTCCGAGCCGGAGGCGATGGCTCTCGCGACCTCGACGCCCTCGGGAGTCCCTTCGGTGCGGATCGTTCTGTGTCGTGGGATCGACGCTCGAGGCCTGCGGTTCTTCACGAACTACGAGAGTCGAAAAGGGATCGAGCTCGGGCAGAATCCTCGGGCTGCTGTGTCCTTTCACTGGCCCGTCCTCGGGCGACAGGGCCGCGCGGACGGGTCGGTCGAACGGCTTTCGGCAGCGGAGTCCGACGCCTATTTCCAGAGTCGGCCGCGCGGGCATCGATTGTCGGCTTGGGCGTCTG
The DNA here is from genome assembly GCA_049578005.1 of Polyangiaceae bacterium. Lineage (GTDB taxonomy): Bacteria > Myxococcota_A > Polyangia > Polyangiales > Polyangiaceae > Palsa-1150. The sequence goes on along the minus strand of JBAULD010000043.1, from coordinate 1,632 downwards.
CCCAGAGTCGACCGCTTGCGAGCCAGGACGAGCTGCGCCGGCGAATGGCTGAACTCACGGCGCAGTATGCGGGGAGAGAAGTGCCTCGCCCGCCGCACTGGGGCGGGTTCCTCCTGCGCCCGACGGCGGTCGAGCTCTGGACGCAAGGGGCGGATCGGATTCACGACCGGGTGCTCTACGAGTTGCGAAGAGATGGCTGGGAGGCGAATCGGCTATCGCCCTGAGCGATAGGCCGAGGCCGTTTGCGCCACACGCTCTTGGGCCGGAAAGGTACGCCGCTTGCTCTAGGGGACCCGATGCACATCATTGCGATGTTGATTATCGGTCTCGTGGCGGGAGCTCTGGCGAAGCTCATCATGCCCGGCAAAGATCCCGGCGGAATCTTCGTTACGATGCTCCTCGGCGTCGGCGGCTCGTTCATCGCGGGATTCATCGGGCGCGCATTCGGCATGTACCGGACGCCGGGGAGCGGGCCGGGGATCATCGCCTCTATCGTCGGTGCCGTAATCCTCCTCGCAATCTATCGATTGGCAATCGGTCGCGGGCTCGGACGACACGATCCGCGCATCGACCGCCGCGGCGTAGCGTAGGCGTTCCCCACGTTGGAACACGCACCGCCACAGCGTGGCGTAGCGGCCGCACGCGTCCGAAACGAATTCCTCGTCTAAGGCCGGGCTGGTCTATGCTCGATCTCGACCATGGCCGAAGAACGCCGCAGCGCCCCCCGCGCGCGCATCTCCGGTGCGCGCATCACGTACGAGAGCGCGAACGGGGATCCTACCGAAACGGACACACTGAACCTGGCGCGCGGAGGGCTGTTCATCCGCACCGAGAGGCCCCTGGCGGTCGGCAAGAGGCTCGCCTTGGAAATCCAAGTGGCCGGCGAGCTCGTGCCCTGGTCGGCGCTGGGCCGAGTCGTCTGGATCCGGGAGCACGACGAGGGCGATCGACGTCCCGCCGGGATGGGCGTGAAGCTCATCGACGTCGAAGATGCCGTAGTCGCTACGATCGAACGGCTCGTCGCAGGACGCGCGCACGTCGACGCGGGGATCGACTCGCCGCCGCAGCCTGCGCTCGTGGCGCCCATCGTCTCCGTCGGAGGGGGCCGCGAACGGACGATCCTGGGAGTCGGCGGGTCGGGCTTTCCGGCCCCGGAGCGACCATTCCCGAGAGAAGGCGCGGGCCCGCAGAGCATGACGCCGGAGCCTGCCGAAGCGAGAGAACCGAGCGTCGTCGTCGACCTCGTTTCCAGGAGCACCCCGACGGGACCGGCGCAAGCAATCGGCCGCCGGAGCAAGGAGACGCTGCGTCCAACCGCTCCTTACGTCCAGGAGGCGGCGTCCTCGACCGCGCCTCGCCCCGTCGAGCGTGCAGGCGGGCGAGGTTGGATTTTCGTGCTCGTCTTGCTCGTCGCGGCCGGAGCGGCGGCATATCTGCTTCTCGACGGCGGCATCGACAGACTGCGAACCTCGGAGCCCAGCACGGCTCCGCCGCCCCCTCCGCTGGCCGCCGCCGCCGCTCCGGCGCTGTCCTCGACGCGGACCGCGTCCGCTTCCGAGTCGGCCGCTCCGGCAACGCCGGCGACGGCGACGGCCGCGACGGCGAGCGCGAGTGAAAACGCAAATGCGACCG
>JBAULD010000042.1:0-12084 GCA_049578005.1 Polyangiaceae bacterium | reverse complement strand
CGGGCACTGCGGAATTCTGCACAAGCGAAAGGACGGCACGACCGAGGTCGACAACGACGCGACGCTGGAGGTGCTCGCCGAGATGGCCGTCCTCCACGCACAGGCGGGTGCGGACGTCGTCGCCCCGAGCGACATGATGGACGGGCGGGTCGGACGGATCCGGTCCGCGCTCGACGAGAACTCGTTTTCGTCGATCGCCATCCTGAGCTACGCCGTGAAGTACGCGAGCGCGTTTTACGGTCCCTTCCGGGAAGCCGCGGACTGTGCGCCGCAGTTCGGGGACCGGTCCGGCTATCAGATGGATCCGGGCAACGCGCGCGAAGCGCTGCGGGAGGCGCGGCTCGACGAGGACGAGGGCGCCGATATGCTGATGGTCAAGCCGGCGCTCGCCTATCTGGACGTCATCCGCGCCGTGCGCGCGGATACGACGCTACCGCTCTTTGCGTACAACGTCTCGGGCGAGTACGCGATGTTGAAGGCCGCGGCGGCCGCGGGGATGATCGACTACGCGCGGGCGATGATGGAAGTGCTGGTCTCCATCCGCCGTGCGGGAGCCGACGGGATTCTCACGTATCACGCTGTCGAGGCGGCCGAGGCTCTCGGTGGGTAGGGCGGGGGTTGCGCTCGGCGCGGGCTGCGCCGCATCGATCGGGGGAGCGCTCTGGATAGCCGCGGCGGCGCCGGTGACCGGTTGCTATACGCATGCTTGCGATCCGTCGGCAGTCACGTACGACGGGGGCGAAATGGTCGACGACAACACGTACGAGACCACACCCTTCGTCCCAGACGGTGGGAGTTGGATCTGGTACCCCCATAACGTCACGCTGACCGTGAACTTCCCTCCGAGCGTGGGAGTGGGGGTCAATCGTGACCCCGTGACGATCGACGCCTACGTCGGCACGACGGGCACCCCGGACGAGCCGATCGAGGCGGGCGGCAATTTCACGACCGCGTCCGGCGCGCTGATCGAGTATTCGTATCTGAACGACGCGGGATTCCAGGTCGTCAACGCGACGTGCGCCGACTACTACGCTCGCTTCGTCGTCCATTTTCCAGCTGTCGACCAGTCGGCTCCGGGCGACGCAGAGGTGGATGCCTCCGAAGCGGCTCCCGGCGACGCAGAGCAGTGAGCCCCCGGACCGTCCACTTCAGTCCGGGTGCCGGCCGTTCGGTCAGGACCGAGGCGGCAACGGCGGGAACCAAAGCGTGAATGTCGCGCCTTTCCCTGGCGCCGTGTCGAGACGCACCTTCCCCCGGTGGCGATGCATGGTCGCGTACACCATCGCGAGCCCTAGACCGGTGCCCTCTGTACCCTTGGTCGTGAAGAACGGCTCGAAGACACGCGCCTGCACTTCGGCGCTCATCCCCGGACCATCATCGGCCACCGCCACCCAGGCGCCCCCACTCTCTTCGCCAGTCCGGACAGTGATGTGGACGCCGTCGGGCGCCGCTTCAACGCCGTTCGCGAGGAGGTTCAGGAGGGCAGAGACGATTTCGCTCGGCTGACCGAGAATCGGCGGCGGGTGTCCAAGGTCTTCCTGAACGCTGTTCACGCGACCGCTCGCGCTGACCATCCGCGGCCTGGCGAGCTGCACGGTCTCGCGCGCGAGTGCGTTCAAGTCGACCGGGACGGCCTTGGAGTCCGGCGCCTGCCGGCTGAAGTCGCGCAGCCGTTCGATGACGTCGAGACCCCGGGCGAGCGCGTGCTTCATTTCGCGCAGTGTCTCGTCGACCTGCTGCACATTGCCACGCGCGTTTCCCCGAGCCGCGATCTGGATGTGCAAAGAAAGGGGGTTGAGGATGTTTTTGAGATCGTGGGAGATTCCAGCGGCCATTTGACCGAGCGCGCGAAGCTTTTCGCCGTGCGCCAGCGCCGCTCGGGAGGCGCGGAGCTCCTCGTTCACGCGTAAAATCGACTGCAGCTGAGCCGACGTGGCGAGCCCGATGGCGGCGAGATCGACCAGCCCCTGCGCGACTTCGTCGTTCCAGGGCTCGGTGCCGTCGTCCTCCCGCCTTCGGAAGAGGACGGCCGCGCCGAAGAGTCCCCCCGCGCTCACCATGGGAAGGGTCTTCGCGTCCTTGAAGATTCCGCGGCCGATCGCGTCGAGGAGGACGCGACCGAGCTCGCTGCTGATGTCGTCGACCTCGACCTTCCATGCGTGTAACCCCTCAGGAAGGCCACGGAATGCGGCGAGCAGCAACCCGTCGCTCGTCACCCGGAAGACCGCCACACCGTCGCCTCCCGCGTGTTCCGCCAGAGCATCGGCGAGGTGTTGCATCGCGTCTTCGTCGCTCGACGTGTGGTCGCAAACGACCCGCGCCAAGCGGACGAGGCCCCGGATGGCGGACTGGCTGCGCAAGGGATCGAACGGCATGGCCAAGGAGAACGTCTGCCAGCGTGGGCACGCGGACCACCCCGCCCCCCCGGTTGCGGCGAAGTTTAGCGGTCGAATTGGCCGCTTTCCATCCCTGTATACCGTGGTCCTCGGGTCCGAACCCGATGGTTTCACACCCGGTTGGCGGTCGACCTCAGGCGTCCAACGACGTCAGCCCCTCTCGAATCGCGTACTTCGTGAGCTCGGCGATCGTCCGGATCTTCAGCTTGCTCATGATCTGGCGGCGGTGCGTTTCGACCGTCGAGAGCGCGATATGCAGCTGCGTTCCGATTTCCCTCGAAGTGCGGCCCTCGGCGAGAAGCTGGAGCACTTCGCGCTCGCGGGTGGTCAGCGCCCCCGCAGGCGCCTCGTCCGGGAGATCGGTCTTCAGGGCTTTGTCGATGACGATACCGGTGATCTCGGGGCTGAGAAAAGTTTGGCCCGACGCGACCATTTGGACCGCGCGGAGGAGTTCGTCGGCCGCGGCATCTTTCAAGAGGTATCCGGCTGCTCCCGCCGCCAGCATCGCGAGGACGTAGCGTCGGTCCGAGTTCATCGAGAGCCCGATGATCTTCGACTCGGGCAGTTCGCTCGTCAGCCGCGCTGTGGCGTCGATTCCGTTGAGACCTCGCATCGACACATCCATGACGATGACGTCGGGGCGAGTCGCTCGCGCGATCGCGATGGCCGCGTGCCCCTCCGCCGCCTCGCCGATCACTTGGATGTCGGGGTGTCGCTCGAGGATCGCGCGCAGCCCGTCTCGGATAATCTTGTGATCGTCGACCAGCAAAACCTTCATTCGATCGTCCGCGTCGGAGCAGGGTGCCCGAACGCTGGCCGGCGCGCAACGGCGTCCACGGATCGGCCCTTGAAGCGGCGCGCACTCCCAGGCAAAACTCGCGGGTCGGAGATGTCGCACCTTCTCGACGACCGAATCCTCAGCGCCATTTTCGACCGCGCGGGCGACGCGATTTTCCTCATCGACGATGACGGGCGGTTCATTCGCGCCAATCCGGCGGCCGAGACGCTCACGGGTTATTTGGCCGAGGAGCTGCGAACGATGACGTTCTTCGACCTCACGCCGCCCTCGAGTCTGGAGCGGGGACGGTCGCAGTGGCGCGAGTTTCTGCGCGTGGGGGCGCTCTCGGGAGATTACTGGCTGAGCCGCAAGAACGGGGCGCTGGTCGAGGTGGAGTTCCAGGCCGTCGCCAACGTCGTGCCCGGCCTTCACCTCTCCAACACTCGCGACGTGACGGCGCGCCGGCGCGAGGAAAGAAGGCTTCGCCGAGCGGTGAACCTCCAGGAGGCGACCGCAGCGATGAGCGCCGCGGTCGACACCGCGCAGGTGGCTCAGGCCATCCTCGACGCAGGACTGAAGGCGCTCGAGGCGCAGGCTGGACACGTCGTCGCGGTGGTCGACGGCGGGCGCTGGGCAGAGCTGGTTGCCACCGTCGGCATGGAGCCCGATCTCGAAGCCCGATGGGCCGCGGCCGCTCGATCGACCGGGGTTCCGCCGAGACGGGTCAACGGGCGGTATCGCTTCTGGCTCGACGACGCTTCGGTGCTTCTTCGGAAATTCCAGATAGGCGATCCAATCGCGGTCGACCAAGTGGACCAACTGCACGCGGCACGGACGAGCTACCATTTGGGAGATCTCGGGGGCGCGATGGTCGGTTTGCCCCTCCTGGTGAGCGGCGCGCTGGTCGGGGGACTCTATTTGTTCTGGAAGGAAAAGCCCTCGTTCTGCGAGGACGAATCCACGTTTGCGTGGACGCTTGCCGGCCTGTGCGCACAGGCGCTCGAGCGCGCGCGCCTCTTCACTTCGGAACGGGAGGCTCGGGAAAGGGCCGTCGCCTCGGAGAAGGCGGTTCTCGACTACCAGGACCGGCTCCGGCGCATGGCGTTTGACCGGGTCGTGGTCGAGGAGCGCGAACGGCGCCGGGTGGCCATCGCCCTCCATGATGGGGTGACGCAATATCTGGCACTGACGAAGATAACGCTCGATCCGGTGAGGCAGCGACTACACGAGGCCGACCGCGCGGCGGTGGACGCGGCCATGAAACTCGTGACGGACGCGATCGAGGCGACGCGTTCGCTCAGTTTCGAGCTGAGCCCGCCGGTCCTCTATGACCTCGGAATCAGGGCCGGTCTCTCGTGGCTGGCGGAGAGGCTCGAGCAAGCGACCGGGCTTCGAATCGAGATCGCCGAGGAGGGTACGGACCCCTCCCTCGATGACGTGACCGCGGCCATCGTGTTTCGCACGGTGCGCGAGCTCCTGATGAACGTCTTCAAACACTCCCGCACCACCGAGGCGCGGGTGTCTTTCGGTAATCATGGCGACTCTTTGGAGGTCGTCGTCGAGGACCGAGGCGCGGGCTTCGATCCGGCGGAGATTGCGTCTCACACGGGCTTCGGACTCATGAGCGTTCGGGAAGAGATCGGTCGGCTCGGCGGCGCGGTCGAGGTCGTGTCCGCGCGCAACCGAGGAACGCGCATCTGCGTTCGCGTCCCGAACGGGCGCGCCCCGATTCTCCGAGGACCCGAAGTCGCGTAGCGCGGCTGCTCGGCTTCTGCGCGAGAGGCTGGCGGATGGTTGATCGCGACGTCGTTCCGGCCAAAGCGGCCACCCTGGACCGCTGCGTGGCGCGGGTGGCGGAAGTGCGTTCCCCACCGGCGGGTGCCCTGCTTCCCGTTCGACATCGCCCTACCGAAGGCACGCCGGTACGCACGCCCGATACACTTTGTCGCATTGTTCGCATGCGTGGCTCGACGAGGACGGTGGCCGCTCGCATCCCTCTCGGCAGATGGTCCAGCGCTGGGCGCAGGCGTCCGAGCAGTCCGCGCCCGGGGCCCGCGCCTGGTGAGCGGGTGAAGTCGTGCGCGGAGACGGGACCCCCGACGCCGCGAGAATGGGAGGCGGCGCGAACGCACTGGTGGGCATGGGGGCGGCGAGCGCCGGCGCCCGCCTCGGGGGCCTGGCATCGCGCGCCTCTTCGCTCGGCAAAGTCGGCCCGAGCGAGAGCTGGCTGAAGCGCGTCGCCGCGTACTGCACGCGATCGCTCGACTGCCCGTACGTGTAGCCGCGCAGCCACCCGCGCCAGCACTCCGTTTTCGCCTCGGCCGAGACCGGGCTTTCGTCCATCGCATAGCAGTGCTCGAAATGCACGTCGCACTCGTAGACGGCCTGAAAGCTGGGCCCGCACGCGACGGCGCCGAGAGCCAAGAAAGCAACGAAGCGCAAACCCACGGGTAGAGTGTCGGACGCGGCAGGTGTAGACGCAACTCGGGGTCGAGGGCGCTGGACGGCCGGGCCGCACATCGTTACATCGGAGCCATGTTTACCGGCCTGGTCGCGGCAACCGGTGTTCTTGGCGCCCGCTCGCCTCGGGGCCCGGGTGCGCGCCTGTGGCTCCAAGCCGACCTCGACGGCGGACCGCTTGTGCTCGGGGAGTCGATCGCGGTGGACGGGTGTTGCCTGTCGGTGGCTGAGCACGGCCCTGGCGGGTTCGAGGTCGACGCTTCGGCCGAAACCTTGGCGCGGACGACGCTCGGCCGGATGGAGCCGGGCAAGGTGGTCAACCTCGAGCGGGCGCTTCGAGCGGGAGATCGCATCGGAGGTCACCTCGCGACCGGGCACGTGGACGGCGTGGGCGAACTCGTCGCTCGGCGTCCCCTCGGCGAGGCCGTGGCGATGACGTTCGCATTGCCGCCGAGTCTGGCTCGCTTCGTCGCCGAGAAGGGCTCAATAGCCGTCAACGGCGTGAGCTTGACCGTCAATTCGGTCCGCTCTGCAGAGCATCAGTTCGAAGTCGCGCTCATCCCGATCACACTCGAGAAGACCAATTTGTCCTCGCTCGCCCCCGGCGACGCCGTCAACCTGGAAGTCGACTTGATCGCGCGTTACGTCGCGCGTCTCATGGAGGCCGGCGTGGATCACCCCGTCGAGAGAAGCCCCTGACCCGGATCCCGATGGCCCCCATGCATTCGATCGACCACGCGCTTGCGGAGCGAATCGCGGGCGGCATCGCCGACGTTCGAGCGGGAAAGATGGTCATCCTCGTCGACGACGAAGACCGCGAGAACGAGGGCGACCTCACGATGGCAGCCCAGTTCGTGACGCCCGACGCCATCAACTTCATGGCCACGCACGGACGGGGGCTCATTTGCCTGGCGCTCAGCGAAGAGCAGGTGGAGCGGCTGAAGCTGCCGATGATGCACTCGCCTGGCCGGCCCGGGCCGGCGCTCGGGACCGCCTTCACCGTCAGCATCGAGGCCCGCCACGGCGTGACTACGGGCATAAGCGCCGCAGATCGGGCGCACACGGTCCGCACGGCAGCCAATCCCGAGGCGCGCCCCGATGAAATCGTCACGCCCGGACACGTCTTCCCCCTGCGGGCGCGCCGCGGAGGTGTGCTGGTTCGTACCGGACAAACGGAGGGTTCGGTCGACCTCGCCCGTCTCGCGGGGCTGACTCCTGCGGGCGTGATCTGCGAGATCATGAATGCAGACGGTTCGATGGCGAGGCTGCCGGACCTGGAGCAATTCGGGCGCAAACACGGGCTTCGCATCCTGACGATCGCGGATCTCATTCGGTACCGGCTCTTTACCGAGAGGCTCGTGCGCCGCGCGTCCGAGGCGACAATTACGCTGGACCGGACCGGAACCGAATGGCGCGCGATCGTCTACGAAACCGGGATCGACGAACGGCAGTTTCTCGCCCTGGTCAAGGGCGACGTGACGCAGGGGCCGCCGCCGCTCTGTCGGGTGCACACCGGTTCGACCCTTGCGGACACGTTTGCGGCGACGCAGCGCGACGGGGGACGGCACCTGCGTGAAGCGATTGCGCAGATCGAAGCCGCCGGTTGCGGAGCCCTCGTGTACATCGCGCCGCGCGGCGATCTGAAACGGGAGCTCGACGCCCTCGGGGCGTCGGAAGGTTCGCCGTCGTCCGGTGCGAGCGATGCCCCGCTGCGCGAGTTCGGCCTCGGAGCGCAGGTCCTGGTCGACCTCGGGCTGCACGACATCCGGCTTTTGACGAACAATCCGCGAAAAATCGCCGGTATCCACGGATTCGGCCTCAACGTGATCGAACGGGTCGCTCTCCATTCCATGGCCGGCGACGGGGAGTGACCGGTGGGAGCTCGTCACTCGGGCCGCGAGGCCGCGCTTCAGGTGCTCTTCCAGATGGAGGCAACCGGCGCGAGCGCAGACGAAGCGATGACGCTCTTTTGGCGGAGCTTCGGCGCAGACGACGACCCCGAAGGGCGCGTGTATGCCGAAGAGGCGGTCCGCGGTGTCGGAGCGGCGCTCGAGAAGCTCGACAAGCACATCGCGGAGGCCTCGGCCCACTGGCGCGTCGAGCGCATGGCCCGGGTCGATCGAAACGTGCTTCGCCTCGGCACCTGGGAGCTCGAGCACCGTCTCGACGTGCCGCGCGCGGTCGTGCTCGACGAAGCCGTAGAGCTAGCCAAGACTTTCGGCACGGACGAGTCGAGTGCGTTCGTCAACGGCGTGCTCAACCGAATCGCCGACGCGCTCGGTCGCCGGGACGAGGAGGTCGGCTGAGGTGGAGCTGCACTTTCTCCCACCGGAGCTGCGGCGGATGGACGAGGCGGACGTCGAGCTGTGCGCCTGCACGATCTGGAGCGACGAGCGCCCGATGCGCGGCTTCGCGGGCCTGCTCGACTGGCGGCTCGGCGGTAGGCTGAGCGCGCTCTTGAAATCCCAGTTCGTGCGGGGCGAGCTCGGCGAAACGCTCCTCGTGCCAGGGAAGCCGCACCTTTCGTTCGACAAAGTGCTGGTCGTGGGGCTCGGGGCGCGAAGCGCGTTCGGGGACGGGACGTTCCGGGACTCGGTGCTCCGCGTCGCGCGCGCCCTCGAGGGGATGCGGGTTCGGCGAGCCGTGGTCGAACTACCGGGACGTGCGGCGGGCGCGATCGCACCGGAGGACGCGATCACGCTCGCCCTCGATTGCCTCGGCGATTCGCCGGACCACGACGCCTGGTGGCTCGTCGAAGACGCGGCGTCCCAGCGCCGCATCGTCGAACGCGCCACCGACGAGCGGCGCCGAGTGCGCATGGGGTAGCGCGTGCCGACTCATATCGCCCGCTGGGACCTCGACAAGACGTATTTGCGCACCGATTTCGACACTCTGCGCGAGCTCGTGAAAACAGCCCTTGAGCGCCCGGACCAGAAGCGCACGAATCCTGGGGCGTCCACCCTCATGCGGGAGATGGTCCGGGCGGGCGTGCGGGTCCACATCTTGTCGGGGTCGCCGGAGCAAATGCGGCGCAGTCTGGAGGACAAGCTGCGGCTCGACGGGATCGCGTGGGACTCGTTCACCCTCAAGCCCAATCTCCAGAACCTTCTGCGGTTTCGGTTCCGCGCCGTCCGCGACCAGTTGGGCTACAAGCTTCCCGCTCTGCTGCGGGCGCGCGAACGCATCGCCGAGGGCGGGGACTCTCCGGGCGCGAGCACCGAGACGCTGTTCGGCGACGACGCCGAGGCGGACGCGTACGTTTATTCTCTCTACGCCGACTTCCTGGCCGGTCTCGTCGGCGAAGACGTTCTCTTGCGAATCCTCGAGCGCGGGCGCGTCTACGAAGACGTGATCGCCGAGACGATGGCAGCTGCGCGCGCAATCCAGCGCGCCGACGTCGTCCAGCGAATCCTCATCCACCTCGAACGCCAGACCCCGCCTGACGACTTCCGCGCGTACGGTTCGCGGGTCGTGCCCTTCTACAACTACTTGCAAGCGGCGTTCGTCGTCCACGAAGACGGCCGCGTGGGCGCGGACGGCGTGCTGCGTGTGGCCGTGGAGCTCGTCACCGAGCACCGGTTCGACGGCGACGCGCTCGCCCGCAGCTACTTGGACTTGGCGAGGCGCGGCCACCTACGTGGCGCGCGCATCGAAGCGCTGGGCGCCTCCCTCGACGCGTGGCTGACGCAAGGACACGTCCCCGCGAGCGACGAGCTGCGGACGATGGTGGAGCGTCTACCCGCGATCGCACAGATGGCACGCGACGCCGCGGCGGGCCGGGAGGACGACCGGCGACCGTTGCCCGATTACGTCCGGCTCGTCGACGTTCACAACGCGCGACAACGGTTCCGTCACGGAAGACGATGAACGAACCGCCGGCTAATCCCGCCTCCGAACCTGCGAGATATCGCGAATTGCTCCTCGGGCGGCGCTCGTCGTCATGAGCGCGTACGCCTGAAGCGTCGGCGACACCCATCGATCGCGGTTCGGTCGCCACGCGCTCGTGCCGCGGGCTTCCATCGCCTTGCGACGCTTCTCGAGCTCTTTCGTGTCCACGAGCAGCGCGATCGTCCGCTCGGGAATGTCGATTCGGATCCGGTCCCCCTCTTCGACGAGGGCGATGGCACCGCCGTCGGCCGCCTCCGGCGAAACGTGCCCGATGCTGAGCCCCGACGTCCCGCCGCTGAACCGCCCGTCCGTCACGAGCGCACACGCCTTCCCCAGGCCTTTTCCCTTGAGAAAAGACGTGGGGTGAAGCATCTCCTGCATCCCGGGCCCGCCGCGCGGACCTTCGTACGTGATGACGACGACGTCGCCCGCGACGATGCGGTCGCCCATGATCGCTTCGCATGCGGATTCCTGGGATTGAAAGACGCGCGCCCGACCCTCGAATCGCCAGCACGACTCGTCGACGCCTGCGGTCTTCACGATGCACCCGTCCAGGGCGATGTTGCCGTGGAGAACGGCGAGTCCGCCGTCTTGGGCATAGGCGTTCTCGACGTCGCGGATGCAGCCCTGTTTCGTGTCGAGATCGAGCGAGGCGAAGTGTGCGTCTTGGGAGAACGCCACTTTGGTGCGCACGCCGCCCGGGGCGGCCAAGGCTCGCTGCTGCGCGCCGGAGGCGGCCGTCGTCCTCCGGATGTCGTTCGCGTCGATCGCGTCCCCCATCGTGCGCGAATGCACGGTCAGGGCGCCGCGGTGAATGAGCCCAGCCCGGTCGAGCTCTCCGAGGATCGTCAGGATGCCGCCCGCTCGGTGCACGTCCTCCACGTGATAGTGGGAAGAGGGAGCAACTTTGCAGATGTTGGGGATCTTGCGCGAGAGCCGATCGATATCGGCCATCGTGAACGCGACGCCCGCCTCGTGGGCAATCGCCAGCAAGTGGAGAACCGTGTTGGTCGAGCCGCCCATCGCGAGGTCCAGCGCGATTGCGTTCTCGAACGCCTCGAACGTCGCGATGCTCCTCGGAAGCACCGATGCGTCCCCTTGGAGGTAGTGCCGCTTGCTCATGTCGACGATCAGCCGCGCGGCCTCATCGAAGAGCTCGCGCCGCCGCACGTGGGTCGCGAGCAGGGTGCCGTTGCCGGGGAGCGCGAGACCGATCGCCTCGTTCAGGCAATTCATGCTGTTCGCGGTGAACATTCCCGAGCACGAGCCGCACGTGGGGCACGCGGCCGACTCGATGCGCGCGAGTTCTTCGTCGCCGATCGCGGCGTCGCCCGACGCGATCATCGAGTCGATGAGGTCGAGTTTGACGGTGAGCGGCTTACCGTTCCGGTCGCGCGTGCCCGTGAGTTTTCCTGCCTCCATGGGCCCTCCGGAAACGAAGACCGTGGGGATGTTCAGGCGCATTGCGGCGATGAGCATTCCGGGCGTGATCTTGTCGCAATTGGAGATGCAAAAAAGCGCGTCCGCGCAGTGCGCATTGACCATGTACTCGACGCTGTCGGCGATGAGTTCGCGACTCGGGAGCGAGTAGAGCATTCCGCCGTGGCCCATCGCGATCCCGTCGTCGACGGCGATCGTGTTGAACTCGACGCCCCAGCCGCCGGCCTGGTCGATTACCTTTTTGACGCTCTGACCGACTTCGTGCAGGTGCACGTGTCCTGGTACGAACTGCGTGAAACTGTTGGCGATGGCGATGATCGGCTTTTCGAAGTCGCTATCCGTCATCCCGGTCGCACGCCAGAGAGCGCGCGCACCGGCCTGGTTCCGCCCGGCCGTCGAAGTTCGACTGCGATATCCGATCATGGTGCGGAGTGTATCACGCCCGGGCTAGCGGACACTCCAGCGGCGAGTCCCTTACGGGGGCGTGGCGCCGGGTCCGAGGACGTGATCGATCTGCGCCAGGAGTTCTTGGAGGAGGGTGGGCTGGCTGCCCGGCGACTCGGTCTTCACGCGATGGACGTGGTGCGTGGGCTTGAACACCGACAGGTCCCCGCTCTTGGCGGCTTGTTTGAGCTGGCCGCTGAGCTCGGCCAGCGCCTTCGCATCGGCTCCGGTGGCCTTTTGGGCTCGGGCGTCGACGGCGGAGGCCAAATCGTTGGTCGCGCGCTCGAACGCGCTCGGGTTGCTCTGCGCGTGTTGCTGGAGCTTGCTCAGCACGTCGGCCCAGGGCGACACGGTCGCTGTCGCGGCGGGTTCTCCCGGCGTCGAGGCAGCGGGCTGCCAGGGGCCGATGGGTTGGGTGGGCCGGATGGAAGGGGATGCGGCCGGTGGGCTCGGCCTGACGGACGCCGTTACCCCCGCGTCACTCAGCGGGAATGGGCCCTGAATAGTCATGACTGACAACTCCGATGATCTTCTACTCACAATCGGGGAACGGCGGGCCGCTCTCGGGCTTTAGCGAGAATCGCGACACCCCGCGATGGCCCGGGACACCGGCGACGCGGTTACACGTTTCCGAGCAAGCAGGCTGCACGAGCACGAGTCGCATGATACGAGGGGTTG
>JBAULD010000041.1:0-6996 GCA_049578005.1 Polyangiaceae bacterium | reverse complement strand
GAGGAAACGGAGCTGGCGAGCGAGCTCGCGCGACTACGTCACGCGGACAAGCTTCAGGTCGCGACGCGAGGCGCCGCCGAACGACTCTACGAGGGCGAGGGCGCGGCCTGCGACGAGTTGGCCCGCGTCTCGGCGGAGCTCGATCAAGCCGCTGCGATCGACGGGGCGCTCGCTCTCTTCGCACGAACCATCGAGTCGGCTCGGGCGGAGCTCGCCGACGCGGCGCGGGCGCTCGCGCGGTACGCGGATTCGGTCGAGGCGAGCCCCGAGCGGCTCCAAGAGGTCGAGGAGCGCTCGTTTCGCTTGCAGAAGCTGCTGCGGAAACACGGGCCGACCACCGCCGACCTCATTGCTCATCGCTCCGCGCTCGCTCGCGAGCTCGCGGCGCTCGCGAACGCGTCCGAACGAGTCGCGGAGCTCGAGCTCGAGAAGTCCACGAGGGTCACCGAAGTCGCGGCGGCCGCGCGCGCGCTCTCCCGGAAACGCCGCGACGCCGCGGAACAGCTGGCCGACGCAATCGGTCGGGAGCTCGCCCAACTCGGGATGGGTCGCGCTCGCGTGGTCGTCGAGGTGACGCCGACGGCCGCGATGGGCGATGCGTTGACCGTCGACGGCGCGCGTTTGACGCGGGCGGGGGTCGACCGGGTCGAGTTCTTGATTGCTCCCAACCGCGGAGAGGAGCCCCGCCCGCTTCGCAAGATCGCCAGCGGCGGCGAACTGTCTCGCGCGCTGCTCGCCCTCAAGCGCGTGCTCGCGAGCGAGGGACCAGCCGGGACCTACGTCTTCGACGAGGTCGATGCGGGAGTGGGTGGAGCGGTCGCGGAGGTCATCGGACACGCGATCGCCGACATCGCGAGGCACCGCCAAGTGGTTTGCATCACCCATCTGCCCCAGATCGCGGCCCTGGCCGACGCGCATTTCGTAGTGGACAAGACCGAGACGCGCGGCCGGACGCACACGACCGTGCGGCGGCTGTCTGCCGCCGAGCGCATCGACGAGGTCGCCCGCATGATCGGCGGCATCAAAGTCGGCGACGCCGCTCGCCACGCGGCGGCCGAGCTTCTCGCGAGTCGAGTCCCGAAGGCGCCTTAGGATCCGAGGACTCCCGCGAGCCAGGCGAAGCGGCGGCTCGCCGCGTCGCGTCGTCTTCTGACCCCCCTTCTCTCTGGCCTGGGGTCTCCCCGGCGTCCTTGCGGTTCTCTCCCCGTCGACACGTGCGCCGACGTTCGGGCGCGGCTACGCGACGAAGAGCGCGGCGATGTTCTCGCTACTCTGGAGCGCGCGGTCGCGGGTCGTAAGCACCTCGTAGCCGTCGCGGGTGACCAGCATCGTGTGCTCGAACTGGGCGCTCAGGCTGCCGTCGGCGGTGCGGACCGTCCACTTGTCCTCCGGGTCGACCTTTACTTCCCAGCCGCCAAGATTGACCATCGGCTCGATCGTGAACGTCATCCCGGTGCGTAACCGCTCGCCGGTCCCACGCTTGCCGTAGTGCTTGACCTGTGGTGAGTCGTGGAACTTGCGCCCAATTCCGTGGCCGACGAAGTCGCGAACGACGCTGCACCCCTGCGCCTCGACGTACTCTTGAATTGCGCCGCCGATGTCCCCCAGCCGGGCGCCGTCGCGCACTTGTTCCACGCCGACGTCGAGGGCTCGGCGCGCCACCTCCACGACGTGGCGCGCCTCGGCGGTGGGCGTTCCGACGTAAAACGTCGCGCTCGTGTCCCCGTGGAACCCGTCGTAGACGTGGGTGACGTCGACGTTCACGATGTCGCCGTTGCGAAGGACGTAGCCATCCGGGATGCCGTGACAAACGATTTCGTTGACGCTCGTGCAAACGCTCTTTGGAAACCCTTTGTAATGGAGGGGGGCTGGCCGCGCTCCCTGGGAGAGGGTGTGCTCGTGGACGATCCGGTCGATATCGAGCGTGGTCATTCCGATGCGGATCTTGTCGCCGACGACGAGCAGCGTTTCGGCCGCGAGCCGGCACACGGTGCGCATCGCCTGAATTTCTTTCGGGCTCTTGATTTCAATCGCCACAGTAGGCCCTCGAACGTCTTATCGGTAGCACCGCACGGCGCTCAGCGCACCTGATCGATGGTCGACGCGGCCAGCACAGCGGCGATATCGGGCTTGGCGTCGGGCGCCAAATGGAAATGCAGCTCGGCATCTCCGCTTTGCCCCGGTCGAGCGAATTCCCGAACGAACGCGACGAAGGTCTTGCCGATGAGGCGTGCTTCGAACGCCCGCAGGATCCCGGCGGAGGGACCGGTCGGAAGGATTTCGACCGTGAAGTCTGCAGGAAAGGAATTCGAGCCGGCCAGCCTCTCGACCGTGTGCAGGCCAATCTGCCAGCTTCGTCCCTTGTCTTCTTCTTTCGAGGTGACCGTGGTCACGTGCGCGCGCACGACGGCGTCACCCACCTGGGCCCGCTCGCGCAGCAAGTTGCTGTTGCCGGGAGTCGTCGGGGTGGGCGCCAGGTCGAGCTCGTATCCGACCGCCGACGGCTCGATTGCGTCGTCGAATAGTTCGGTCGCATGAGCGGCATAAGAGGGGGGTGCCTTGCTCGGGTCGCGCAACGCAGTTGCGCTGCTGGCGCAGCCGGCAAGTGCCAGCGCAATCGGCGGGAGGGAGAACGTGGTGAAGCGGACCATGGTGAGGCTGTACTCCGAAGCCGGCCGCGCGCAAATCGGGGAGCTTGCCCGGGCGGCGTGCGATTGACGAAGTTCTTATGATAGGTTGCGCCCGCTCGGGCCCGCATTCCCGCGCCCGGAGGAGGCACCAACCATGAAACGCGCCGTCGTCGCCATATCGGTACTTACCGCGGGGGCCATGCTCGCCGCCTCGGTGGTCGCCGCGCCTCCGAGCCAGTCCGCGAAAGGATCGCATACGGCCGCGAGCGAGGCTCCGGCGGTTCAGAACCTAGGCGGCCTCGAAAAGACGATGAAGGGCTTGCACTGGGGATTGACGCACGACGAAGTCACCGACGCCTACAACAAGACGGGCGGCCTCTTCGATCAGGAATACGCCCCCCAGCTCATGCACGTGCAACCGGGGTATGAGCAGCAACAGCTCGAGGCGGACCGCGACAACCGAAAGGTGAACCTCGAGCGGAGCTACACGCGCTTCGGGGATACGCCGACCGGCTACGATACGACGCCGCTCAAGAACGAGTACACCTATCGAAATGACGAGGCGCTTCAAAAGCTCTTCAAGGACGGAAGGCAGCGCTACCTCTTTTACATCAAAGACAAGCTCTGGAAGATCTACGAAGAAGTCCCGCTCAAAGCCGACGGTCCTCTCGGCGCGACCTTCCAAGACGCGGTAGCGAAGCTCAATGCAGCCATGGTCGTGCCCGCCCGCATCCGGCCGGTCGATTCCTCCCAGGGTCTCGACCACACGACGGCCGATTGGCAGGACCGGACGACGCACGTACGCGCGCTCGACCGCTCGAACGAGCACCTGCTCGGCCTGGTGCTCGAAGATCGGAACACCCTAGCGAACATTGCCTCCCTGCGGTCTTCCAAGGCGGTCGATCCGTTCGCGATCGACCCGTCGATCGCGGCGATCACCAAACAGGGGATCTCCGATCCCAATGCGGGTCGAGACGCGAAGGGCGGCGACGCCGGCGCGGGCAAGGGCAAGAAGGCCAAGTAGAACCCTGGTGCTTTTCGCCGATAGCCGCGCGATCCCGGCGTCGAGCGTGCTCGCCTACAGAAGTAGGCTCCGCGCGCTCGCCGCCGGCCTCGCTTGCTCTCGAAAGTCACCAGGGTTCTAAGACTAGAATCGCTCGGCGCCGGCGGGCACGTGGACTCCGCTGGTCACCACGAGACGTAGCTTTGGTGCCGCGGTGCGGAGCGCGGGTAGGATGACCTTGTCGCCCGTGATTGAGACGCCGGGACATCCGGCGCAGGTGCCCGAGAGGTGGATGTGTAGATCGTCGCCCTCGAAGCCGACGAAATACATTTCACCGCCGTCCGTGCGGACAAGAGGCGCCAGGATCTCCCGGCAAATCTTGGAGATTTGCTCTTTCTCGCTTTCGGTCACGGAGCGATCGGCGCTCCTATGCTTACATGGGGTGCCGAGAAAGCGACCGCGAGGGTTACCCCTGCTCGAGGTTGAGCTATATATCTCATGAGGGCGAGGAGTACGTATTGCGGTACCGGCTCAGATTCTTGCTGCAAGAGTTCGATCTACCGCGCGGCACCACGATCGTTGGGAGGAGCCTCGATTGCAACCTGACGATCGAAGACCCGCTTGTCTCACGCGAGCACGCCAAAATCATCATCGACGATGACGGTCCGCGTGTCGAGGATCTGAAGAGCCGAAATGGCGTCCGAGTGAACGGCCTCCTCATCCGCCGGCCAACGCTCCTCCGCGACGGCGACCGCGTTCGCATTGGAACGCAGGACCTTGTCTTTTGCCGTGTCGAAGCGAGCGGAAAGGCGCACTCCAGAACGACCGGCGTCCTTCGCCTCTGCGCACAATGCCGACTGCCGTACGCCCGCGAGATTCTCGCGTGCCCCCA
Source organism: Polyangiaceae bacterium (assembly GCA_049578005.1). GTDB lineage: Bacteria > Myxococcota_A > Polyangia > Polyangiales > Polyangiaceae > Palsa-1150. The sequence goes on along the minus strand of JBAULD010000041.1, from coordinate 2,471 downwards.
CTGCGAGGCGACCGAGCAAACCGACGAAGCCACTCTCACGACCGATACGGAGGACTACCGTGTCGCATGGAGCATGCAGCTCATCGTCGAAACGCTCGAGCGTGCGCTCCATCTCGGCCGTACGACGGACGCCGAGCGGATCGTCAAGCGAGCGACCGGCAAGCTCGACGAGCTTCTGCTCTGCGGCGCGACCCTCGACGGCGAGACGCTCGGAGCGGCGGCCTCCAAAGTCGCGTCGATGACGCTGGTGACCGACGACCCGAAGTGGCTTCTCTGGGTAATCGACCTACACAAACGAATCGCGTCGGTGCCGTCTGCGGAGATCGTCGACAAGTTGGCGGTGGCGGGGGCAAGGCATTCCGCGGTGCTGGGCGGGCCGCTCGGCGAGCTCCTCGAATCCTTGGAGTCCTTGGTTCGTTCCGGCTCCCTCGATGAACTCGATCTCGAACGTTTGGCGCGGTTGCAGCGAACTCGGCGGCAGATGGACGGACTCGCGGCGAGGGGCCGGGTGGGGAGCCGTAGTGAATGGCCTGGCGTCACGTGACGATGGGGGCGAAGCTTGCCTGGGCGCACGGGGGAAAGTAAAGCTTCACCGCGATCCAGCATGATAGGCTGCCAGTACGACGCCCGCGCGATTGCGCTGTTCGTGACGAGCCCTGGGCTCTCGCGCGTCTTGCCCTTGGGGGCGTGAGCAAGCGCGATGCGCTTCCGGCTTCGCTACCTCCATCACGACCTCGAGCTGAGCGAAGGTGAGTTTGCTCTCGGCCGTAGCGCCGACTGCCAGCTCTCCCTCGACGATCCGCTCGTGTCACGGCGTCACGCGGTTCTGGTCGTCACGAACGACTCAGTGACGCTCGAGGATCTGAAGAGCCGCAACGGGATCTCGATCAACGGCCAGCGTCTCGTCGGAAGAGTTTCTCTTCGGGCGGGGGACAAGATCCTCATCGGTTCCCAGGAGCTCACCCTGCAGCACAGCACCGAGCTTGGCGCGGCCGATGCCTCGAGCGCCCTGCGGGCCGGGCGCCTCACGGTCCCGAAGATGGCTGCTGCGGGGGCCGTGACGAGCGACCATCCGACCCGACCTTCGGGTGTGCCGAACCCTCCCTCGAGCGACGCCGGCGATCCGAGCTCGGAGCGAAGGGCCGAGGCATTCCGCCTGCTAGCGGGCGTCGCGGACAAGGCGCTGGCTTTGGGCCGAGCCGAAGAGGCAGAGAGGCTGCTTGCCACTGCGCTTCTCGAAGTCGTCGAAGCGAGCCGCACGGGTAAACCCCCGTCCGCGTCTCTCGTCGATACCGCCGCCCGCCTTGCCGCGAAGCTCGCCACGGCCACGTCGAAGGGCGCTTGGGCCGACTACGTCATCGAGCTCTACGATGCGCAGGGGCGGCTATGCCCCGCTGCGGTCATCGACGAGCTTTACGGCGCGCTCAGAAGGGTCCACGCGGTCGATTTGCCGCGCCTACGAGGGTATGTGGCGCGCCTTCGCGATCGGCAGGCATCCCTTGGTCCGGCGGAGAAGTTTCTTTTTCTGAGGATCGAGGGGCTCGAGCGCCTCGCCGCGCTTCGGTGACGCTTTCCTCCGGCGCGGCGCGTACGATCGATTGCCACGCGAGGTTCGCGGCAGCGGCGCGACCGATGGCGGCGCGAAGTCCTTCGTCGGCGACGCCGAGCAGAGCGCGCGCGACCTCCGGAGGAATCACGCGCTCCGTGGGGACGGTACGCGCAACGCGACGTTCTGCGGGGCGCTCGAGCGGGGGGAGCGGACCGACTCGGAAACGGAGGGTCCGCGCGTCCACGCCGCGCTGACGAAGTCGGCCGCAGACTTCTTCTGCCAGGAGGGACAGCTCGTGCGCCCAGACGCTGCTCGGCACTCTCAAGACGAGCATCCCGTCGTGGAGCCACACGGGGCGCGCGCGGTCGGCGATGCGGGGACCCACGGCGTCGCGCCACACCTGCGCCGCAATAGGCGGCCTCACCCTGGCAAACCGATTCTCGCCCGAGCGCGAGAGAATGGCTTCGAGCGGTTCGGGCGACGTCATCGACGCGCGCGTTCGTTTCACAGCCAGTCCTGCCCTCTCGGCGTCGATTCTCGATCGATCACGTTCGAGATCCGTCCCTCGGACGCGGAGCTTACCATTTCTGCCCCGACAGGAGCGCGGCGGGCCTGAGCGTGACCTGCCCTTCGGGGGCGACCGGATCGAAGGTCGCCCCGCGCCGGTCGGTCGCTCCCGCGTGGATGGTTCCGTCGGCCAGGAGCATCGCATACGCGGCCCCGGGCCGGGGCACGGTGAGTCCGTCGGCGACGACGTAGATGAGCGCGGGATGCGTTCGCGCCGGGGACGACGGGCGTTCGCGACATCTCGCGGCAACGGCGCCTGAAGCGTCGCGGCGCGCGCAGCGCTCGAGAGATCGCGCGTCGTCGGCGTCGGGAGCTCGGGAAATCGCCAGCGCCGCCGCGGCGCGCGCGTCTTCGC
>JBAULD010000040.1:0-8576 GCA_049578005.1 Polyangiaceae bacterium | reverse complement strand
CTCGTGAACTACGTCGACGCAGCCCTTTCCGACCTTGCGGCAGGTCACCCGGTACGAACGCGCAGGAGCAAAGCATATGGGTGTAGCGTCAAGTACGGGGACTAGAATGCGATGACGACATATACATCGAACAGTTCCGTCCCGGGCGGTTGAGCTCTCGCCGAACCTTTCGGCTACTGTTCGTTGGTGCGCCCGCTGGAGGAATGACGATGACCACGACGAACACGATCATGGATTCGGAGATCGAGCCGGAACCGATCAACGAGCCTCAGGCGGGGCAGGACGCGCACGAGCTCACCGGAGAGCCTCGCCTCGAGCAAGCGGAGCCCGAACCGGTTAGCGAGCCTCAGCCCAAGTCACTCCCGCCCCCGCTCCCCGAAAGTGCGAGTCGAATACCGCCGGAACGTGCTGCAGCCGATGCTGCGTGTGCTGATCGCATGCTCGAGCGACTCGCGGCGAGCGACTATTCCGGAGCGCTGATCGCAGCAGAGGCTCTCCTTCTACATCACCCACTTCATACCGATGCTCAAGAGTGCGCTGAGATCGCTCGCTCGGAGCTACGCAGGCTGTATGTGGCGCGACTCGGTTCGCTCGACCGAGTGCCCCATATTACCGTAGGCTGGCAGGGCCTCTCCACGCTTTCGTTGGACTTTCGCGCAGGGTTCCTCCTGTCGCGCGTCGACACGCGAAGCACACTCCGAGAGATCGTCGATGGGTGCGGGCTACCGCGGCTCGATTCGCTTCGAATCCTGTCCGAACTCTATCTTCAGCAGATTATCGCGATGTCCGAAGAGCTTAATTCATAGTGCAGGGCGCGGGATCTCGGGCGTAAGAGCAGCGCTACCGCTCGCGCGGTTGCGCTCGCCAGCGCGCCTACAGCTTGCGCTCGAGGGGATGGCCTCTACATCCTCCTCCCGTTGGCCTTCAAACCGGTCCCCGAAACGTGCCGAGCGCTCTTGCTCCAGCCGTAGTATCGGAGCCCCGCGACGGTAGCGGCGACCAACTCGTGGTCCGAAGGGCAACGGGGTGGGCACCGCCACCATCATAACCCGCCGGAACAATGTCGAACGTCCAGGGCTTCGCCGCCGTCCGCAAAAGGAGAACATGCGACGTAGCCGTCTAAGCGAGGAGCGCAACGCCGCCGAATCGCAGCCGTCATGAGGGCTGAGTTTTGGGCTGTAGCCACCATCTCCACTTTGGTCACGAGTACGGCGGCGGCCGAAGAACTCTCGCCTCCCCCGCCCTCTTCGTCCGCCGCGTCCCCTTCTGCGACGCCGCTCACCTCCTCGGCAAGGCGGTCCATGCCCGACTACGACGGGCGGGGTCCCACTCCGAAGAGTGCCGGAGATATCGCCCTCTGGGTACCGCGGATCGTGCTCTCGCCCCTTTACTTCACGACCGAGTGGATCATCCGCCGGCCGCTGGGGGCGGGCGTCAGCGCCGCCGAGCGCGCGGGCCTCCCGAACATCCTCTATGACTTTTTCGCTTTCGGCCCCGACCACAATGCCGGGATCGTCCCGATCGCATTTGTCGACTTCGGCTTCAACCCGAGCTTCGGTATATACGGGTTCTGGGATGACGTCGTCTTTCGGGGTAATGACGTGCGCGCCCACCTGTCGTTCTGGCCGGCAGGCGGAGGCGCGGAAGGTCGCACACCCTCTTGGATCGGTGCATCGGTCGTCGAACGCGTACGTTTTCACAAGAGCAGCAGCGTCGAGATCAAGATCCAGGGCGTACGTCGGCCGGATCAGGTTTTTTATGGCATAGGACCGACATCGCAGCAGTCTGCACAGAGCCGCTACGGGGTCGACAAAGTCGATCTGGGAGTGAAATTCGATTTTCCGCTATGGCGCGGCAGCAAGATAGACACTGGTGTGGGGATTCGGACTTCTACGTTCTACGACGGTCACTATGGCGGCGACGCGGGCATCCTGCGGAGCGTCTCGGCCGGCGTTTTTCCCCTCCCCGACGGATTTGCCCGAGGGTACACGGCGCCGTACAGCGACATCCTCGTTGCGCTCGATTCGCGGCGGCCTTACCCCGCCGATGGGTCCGGAGTGCGCCTGGAAGCACAGGCGGAGCAAGGCAGCGACGTACGACAAACAGCAGCTTCCGGCTGGCTGCACTACGCGGCGGGTGCCGGTGGCTTCTGGGACGTCAACGAAAACCGCCGCGTGCTGAGCCTCTCGGTGCTCGCGATGTTCTCGGACCCGCTGGGAAGCCGTCCGGTTCCATTCACCGAGCTCGTCACGGTCGGCGGGGATATCGGGTCTCCGGGGTCCTTCCCCGCTCCGATGCCGGGGTTCTTTCCCGGCCGCCTGGTGGATCGCAGCGCAGCAGTTGCGACCCTCCGGTACAAGTGGCCCATCGGTCCTTGGATCGACGGTTCTCTCCAAGGGGCCGTGGGAAACGTATTCGGGCAGCAGCTCGCCGGCTTCGACACGCGACTTCTGCGCTTCTCGGGCGCAATCGGCATCGAGACCGACAGCTCGGTCGACAGCAGCTTCGAGCTGATTTTCGGAATCGGTACGGAGACCTTCGAGCACGGCGGCCAGGTCGACTCGTTCCGTTTCGCGCTCGGCATCACTCGCTTCTGAGAGTTCCATGAACATTTCGCGACCGAAACACCTGCTCCTCTTGCTCGCCGCTTCTGGCTGCGCGGCCTCCGATAGGAGATTCCCTCTGCACGATCCGATCACCGTGGATACCGATTTGCGTCCAGTCGTGGTCGCGTGTCGCAAGTCGCCTACGCCCAAGGACCCGACCAACATTTCTTGCGCGCCCGACGTCTACGTATCTCCGCTGTACTGGGATGGCGCCGACAATATGCTCTTCCGGCCTCTCTCGGAGGCGATGGCAATCGACCGACATGGCGAGGCGGTCAACGTGAACAGCCTCGACGAGGTGCCCGACTCCTCCTGGTTCACCAACCGCCTCGGAGTCCGCCCAGTGACCGTGGCGGACCTCGCCAGAGGCGCATGCAGCCCGGCTCTCATTCTCGATCCGAACGGAAGCGCCGACGGAACTTGGCTCATCGACCGGGGAAAGACCGACGGGTCCTCACCCGGATTCCGGGTGACCATTCCGAACAAAGGCAAGTTCCTCTTCAAAGGCGAGCCGAAGGACCAGCCCGAGCGCCCGAGCGCAGCCAGTGTTCTTGGCGCGGCGGTCTACGAGACGGTCGGATTCAATTCCTCCTGCGAGCAGATCGTCTACCTCCGCCCCTCGCTGCTCAAACTCGCCCCCGGGCTCAAAGTGAAGGGCAATTTCGGCGCCATGGAGCCCTTCGATCAGAAGATGGTCGACAAGATCTTGGGCGAGGCCCCGCACCGCGGCGGCCTCGTGAGAATGCAAGCGTCGGCGTGGCTCACCGGCTACCTGATTGGTCCGTTCAGCTACACCGGCACGCGCCCCGACGATCCCAACGACATCATTCCGCACGACGATCGGCGCGAGCTCCGCGGCGGCCGGCTCCTGGCTGCGTGGCTCGACCACTTCGACGCTCGCGAGCAAAACTCGATGGATGCTTGGGTTGTCGATAGCCCGGGAGGCAAGGGCAAACCCGACGCTTCGCCGGGCCACGTTGAGCACTACTACCTGGACACGAGCGACTGCCTGGGATCCGAATGGGATTGGGAGCAGATTTCGCGGCGGCTCGGCTATTCGTACGTCGCTGATTGGGGCGACATGGCGCAAGACTTCGTCACGCTGGGGATTCCCCTCCGGCCTTGGGACCGGGTGAGACGAAAGCGGGGCCGGGAAATTTTCGGGTTCTTCAACGTGAGTGAGTTCGACCCGGAGCATTGGAAGAACGAGTATCCGAACGCTGCGTTCAGCCGGATGACCGAGAGGGACGGCGCTTGGATGGCCCGGATCCTCGCACGCTTCACGCCTGAGATGGTCGAAACACTAGGCCGAATGGCGCAGTTTTCGGACCCTGGCAATACCGTCTACTTGACGCAGGTGCTCCAGGGCCGGCTCGAAAAGATCCTCGCCCGGTATTTGTCACGTCTATCCCCGATCACAGATGTCCGCGTGGCGGAACACGATCAGCTCTGCGGCGAGGATCTGGCGGAAGCGCGACGCCTGAGCGCCGCTTCGTCGTTTCACTACGAAGCCCGGTTCCCCGGGGGACCGTCCTTGGCAGTCAGTCGCCAGCCGAACGGCAAGATTTGCGTGACACTCCCGCACGTCGCACCAAATGGGGGCCCTCCAGACAACGCAGGCGAACGCTACGTTCGAGTCGTGATTACCGACGGGGTCGCGCGCGGGGCCCTCGTCGTTCACCTCTACGACCTCGGGCCCTCGCGAGGGTATCGGATCGCGGGGCTCGAGCGGCCGGAGCCATGATGCTCCCCGACGTTCGGTGTAAGGGGCGCGGCTCGGTCGCGATCTCTCAGTGACCAAACGGCTCCGGTGGATTCCCGGCTTTTGGGACGTAAGGCGCGACGAACTCGGCGCGCTTGTAACCGGGTTCATCGTACTGCTCCTGCTCATCACGGCTCACACGATCCTCGAGACCGCGCGGGATGCACTCGTGCTGACCCGGCTCCCTTCGCGCGCGCTCGGCATCGTCTACGTAGCGGTCGCCGCGTGCGCATTGCCCGCTGCGGCGGTGGCTTCCCACGCGACCGAGCGGCTAGGTCCCCGGCGAACGCTGGCCGGGGGACTGGTGACGGCGGCACTTCTGCTGGTTGCGTTCTTCGTGGCACCGGCGAACCGCGCCACATCGGTGGCCGTGTACGTGACGAGCGCGTTGATCGGTGCCGTGCTCGTTCCTCAGTATTGGAACCTCCTCGGCACGATTTTCAATATTGCGCAGGCGGGGCGGCTACTCGGGATCTTGGGCGCGGCTGCGGTTCTCGGCGGAGCCCTCGGCTCCCTTGCCGCGGCCGGGTTGCTGTCCGTCGCGCCCGTCAAAGTGTTGCTGCTCGTGTCGGCGGGTGTTCTTTTGACCACGGGAGGCGCATTGACGTGGATGCCGCCTGAACAGCAGGTGCCACTGCCGCAAGCGGACATCTTGCCATCTAGGCGAGCGACCGCCGCCCTTCGCGAAGAGCCTTTCCTCGGTCGGATCGCCCTCCTCGTCATCGTGGCCACCATTGCCGCGCTGTTTCTCGACTACCTCTTCAAGTGGAGCGTGGCACGCTCGGTCCCGAACGACGAGATCGCCCGGTTCGTGGCACGGTACTACGTGCTGCTCAACGGGCTGTCCCTCGTCGCTCAGACTTTTGTCACCGGCGCGCTCGTCCGGCGCGTGGGCGTCGCCACGACGATGGTCGTGACTCCGGCGCTGCTGCTGATCGGCGGCGTGGGCGCCCTGCTGACTGGAGGAGCGCTGACCGCCGTGCTTGCGCTGAAGGGCATCGACGGTACGCTCCACAACTCGTTACACCGGGTCACTACCGAACTGGTGTACCTGCCTGTCCCCCAGCGGGTCCGCGCTCGCGCCAAGCCGTTCATCGATGGCGCGCTGGCCCGCGTGACCCAGGCGACGGGCGGGATCGTACTCTTGGCCCTCGGCAGCACGAACGCGCTGTCCGCGCGGCTTCTTGCCGCCCTTGCCGTCGCCGCGGCTGGGGCATGGCTGGCTGTCGCGGTCACGACTCGAGGCCCCTACCTCGCGCTGCTCCGTCATGCAGTGCTCGGCGACTCGCTCGCTCTCGAGTCCGACGGCGACCGCATCGATGAAGAGAGCGCGGAGAAGCTCGTGGAATACCTCGCCCACGAGGACCGGTTGGTCGTGCTCGGCGCGATGAACGCTTTGTCTCGACGCGGCCGCGAGCGCTCGATTCCTGCGCTCATTCTTCTTCACGAAGACGAAGCAGTCCTCGTGCGAGCACTCGGAATCTTCGGGCCCTCGCCACGAGAAGATTGGATCGCGAGGGCGAGGAAGTTGCTCGAAGCCACGCGCGACTCGGTCCGTATCGCGGCCGCCCGCGCCCTCGCAATGCACGGGCGACTCGACGCGAGAGAAGTCCTTCTGAAGGGGGGCCCACGGCTCTACGCGTACGCCTCGCTGCATCTCGCACTTGCTGAACCGGCCGACCCCCTGGACAAGCCCGAGGTTGCTCGGCTGTTGGATCTTCCGGGGAAAGACGGGGAAGAGGCGCGACTCGGCTTGCTCGCGGTCGTCGCGGACGCCAAAGCCGACCCGAGGCTCTCACGCCTCCTTGTGACGCTCGAAAAGCGGGCCGGCAGTTCGCGGGAGTGGACGCAACTCTTGGCGAAGGCGGCCACGTCTCAGGGAGCCACGAACTTGATCCCGTCTCTCGTGCAGCGGCTCGTCGAGCGGGACAGCTTCGAGGCCGTGGGCGCGGCGCTCGTTCTCCTGGGCCGTCCCGCGATGGATTACCTCTGGGCAGCGCTCTGCGACCGCACTCACGAACGGCGCCTACGCGTTCGGTTGCCCGGCGCGATCGCACGCTTCGGGACGAAGCCCGCAGCCGACCTGCTGCTCCGTTGCATCGAGTCCGAGCACGACGGTCTCGTTCGCTACAAGGCCATTCGGGCCTTGGGCCGGGTCGTGGCCAATCGTGGCGTTTCGGTCGATCGGGTACGCGTCGAGCGGCTCTCGCTCGCCAACCTGGTCGAGCACTTTCGGCTGCTCTCGTTGCGAGCGCCGTTCGTCGACTCCCCAATGTCCGGGCCTAGGTCGCCGACCGAGCAGGTTCTCGTCGGCCTTCTCGACGACAAGCTTCGACAGTCGCTCGAGCGCACGTTTCGACTCTTGAAGATCGCTCATCCACGCGATGACATTCATCGTGTGCAGATTGCGGCGGTCTCCCAGGACATAGGTGCGCGTGCCAACGCCGCGGCGTTTCTCGACGCGCTCCTGCGGGGCCGCGATCAGCGCTCGCTCCGCGAGTTATTGCTCGTCGTGGCCGACGACCTGTCGGTCGACGAGCGCGTCGCGCGTGCGTCGACGCTGCTCCACAGGGCGCCCCTTGTCACGCGCGAAGCGGCGCTCGCGCGTATGGTCGACGACGCCGACGCAGCGCTGGCGGCGCTAGCCTCGCTACATGTGGCCGCCATCGCCGGCGAGCCCGTACGGGTTGCAATTGGAGGCTTCGGCGAACGCCCGCCGGTGGAGCTGACCACACCCGGCGTGCCCGCCGCGAACCGGGTCGAAGGAGCGGGAGGGCTCGCCGATGCTTGAGGCGAGACTGCTCCGCGTCGGGCGTGAGATGTTCCTGGCGGCGCTCGGCTTGCCCCTCGAGACCGTGGACTCCTGGGTGATCGATCGGTTGACGGCGATCCTCGACGAGCAAAGGGTTCGAGCCGGGCAGACGCTGTTCACCTCCGGCGAGCCTGCCGAGTTCGTCTACTTCATGCAGGACGGTCAGGTTCGCTTCGGCCGGGCCGGAGGCCACTCTTGGACCTTTCAAGGGCGCTGGGTACTCGGCGGCTTCGAAGTGCTCGGCGACCGCCCCAGCAGCTACACGGCGGTCGCGCGGACCGACTTCTACGCGATGAGGGTCCGTGCGACTCCCTGGGTGGAGCTCTTCGAGGATAGTTTCCAGCTCGCTCGTTCTGCGGTCGTCAACGCAGCGCGCGCCGTGGCCCGCATCGACGAGCGCGTCCCGCAGGCTCCGCCCACCATGGCTCGGGAGGCTTCGCCAATGCGCCAGCCGCTCGGCAACCTCGGTCTTGTCGACCGCCTGGCGTTGCTGCTCGATGTCGCACCGCTCCGTGGCGCCGGAGTCCAGGCCCTCGCGGACCTCGCAGCCACATCGCAGCAGGTATCTTTCGGTTCGGGCCAGATCGTCATCGAGCGCGGCGTGCAGCGTGAGCAACTGGTGCGTGTCGTCGAGGGAGTGATCCTCGCGGAACGGGCGGAGCCGACGGTCGTACGCCACTATCGGGCGGGCGATCTGGTTTGCGGCGCTGCAATCATCGGAGGCGCCGCGGAGGCATGGGAGGCCAAAGCGTTGACCCCTACCGTCGGGATCGCGATTCCGATCGAGGCGCTGTTCGATCTCATGGAGGAGCACTTCGATCTGGTGCGCTCCACCATGGCAGCGCTGGGCGCTGAGCGGGAGTTGCTTCTCGATCGACTGGCCTCTGCCTCGGGCGATATCGTCGTGTCGTAGCCCGTCGGTTGTGTCATTCCGACGCCCCGAGCGCTTCGGGCATCGAAAAGGTGGCCTGGGTCGTGCCGAGGCCTGCGCTCACCACAGTATGCCACCGTCGTTCGCCGAGGGACGCAAGCCAAGAATCGAAGCCCGTGATGTGCCTCGCCGCCCCTAGGGTCGTGCGGAGCGTGGCGGACAGCAGCGGCAGGGCGCCCTTCCAGCGAGAGGGGGGATAGCCGAGCGCGTCTGCCACCTCCTGCCCGACGAGGTAACCCGACAAACCATACCCGATAGCTGCGCGGCGCGACGCTTCCCGCCTCTCCTTGGCGTTCGATGCCCGGTGGACACCCCCTTCGATGAGGGCGGCGGAAAGTGCGCGGGCGTCCCCGTCGGGGCCCTCTTGAGTAGACGCGATCGTGCGTATTTCGCGTGACTTGAACGCCCATTTCGCGACGACGTGATCGCGCAGATCGGGCGACGTGATCGGAGCGAAGCGACGTC
>JBAULD010000039.1:0-4010 GCA_049578005.1 Polyangiaceae bacterium | reverse complement strand
CGGCTTTCCTTCCTCACGAGGAGCCGGCGCGGAGCCGCCGCCGGGCGCACTACCAGACCCTGGCGCGCTCGTCGGTTGGGGGCTTTCGAGAAGAAGGAGGTCGTCCAAAGTCTGCGAAGGCTGGATCGGTAGGGCGCGACCCGCGGCGGGGACGGCTCCGGCAACGCGGCGGGCGCTCGACGATGGTCCCGTCTGCCGAGGGGCGTCATCGGAAGCAAAAAGCACGTCGTCGAGGTTTGCGGACGACGGTGGCGGTGAACCGCTCGGTTTCGGATGCGGCGCCAGAGGCGACCGACGAGCGCCAGCGTCTTCCCGGGGAGACGAAGCGCCATTGGTCGCTTTCGGAGCCTCGTCCGGAATAGCGGGCGCCTTCTCTGCAGGCGGTGAGGCGAGCGGCGTTTCGGAGCGATCCGCCAACGAAGGATGCGCGAGCGCAACGGACGAAGGTTCCACGACCGGCGCCGCGGTCCCCCTCGCAGCGGGCGAGCCGTGCAAGGCCCTCCAGCCGCCCAAGGCTGCTGCCACGACGACGGCCGCGGCGCCCATCAGGAGCGCGGCGGACGGCACGGTGCGAGCGCGGGTTTCCATCCGCCCCGCGGAAGCTCCCGTCATGGGTGTGTCGACGGACGCCGCAGGCTCGGCGGCAATCGAGACTCCTTGTCGCACTTCGAGTCCGCCCGGCGGCCGTGCATCGGCGTCTTCTGCCGCGGTGGGCAAAAACTGCGGGTATTGGCGACTCTGCGTCGCCGTGACAAGGCTCGGTTCGAACGAGACGACCGGGTCGGCAAGGCGAGAGCGCGCAGCGTCCAGCCATCCGCCGGCCGCACCTTGCGGTGCTTGGTTCGCGGGGCCTCCGTCCAATCGGGACGCCGCGGAGGCCGCCCCACCGCGAGCCAATGTCTCCACCGTCGGAACCGTCGGGGCGTCGGTCCGGTACTTGGCCGATCCGTCGTCCACGACCTCGAGCTCCGCGAGCTCCTCGTAGAACTCGGCCACGCTCCGCTGCCGCTGGGCGGGGTCCTTCGAGAGCGCGCGAAGCAAGCAATCATCAACGCTCTTCGGGATCCAGCTCTTCCATCGCGAGGGTGCCAGAGGCTCGAGCTTCAGATGGGCTTCGCTCATCGCGTCGGCCGACCGAGTCTTTACCGGCCAGGGAAAGCCCTGCGTCAAAAGCTCGTAGACGAGCACAGCGAGGGCATAGAGATCGACCTTCGCGCTAAGGGGCTCCTTGCGCAGAACTTCTGGAGCGATGTAGAGCGGCGTTCCTACCACTTCGTCCGGCGATTGCGCCGTGCCGAGCACCTGGGCAACGCCGAAGTCGAGCAGCTTGACCCGGGCGTCGAAGTGACGGCGACCGTGAAGAAACACGTTGTCCGGTTTGACGTCGCGATGCACGACGGGCGGGTCGGCGCGGTGCGCGTAACCAAGTCCCGCGCAAATCTGCCCCACGATCTTCCAGACCGCCTCCGCCGTGAAGCGCATGTCCTTGTCACGCGCCACAGCTCGAATCGTCCTTCCGGTCAAAAGCTCCATCAGGAGAAAGGGAGAGCCGTTCGAGAGGACGCCGCAGTCCCACACCTCGACGATGTTCGGGTGCCGCAAATGCGCCATCACCTCGACCTCTTCGGCGAAGCGAGCCTCGAAGTCCGCGCTTCGCGCAAACGCGGGGCGGAGCACCTTCATCGCCGCGCGCAGGTTTCGCCCCTTTTGTACCTCGAGCACGACCCCCATCCCGCCGTGGCCGATGACGCCGCACATCACCCAATCGGTGCCCGGCACCCGCTCGCCCACGGGGAATTCACTGAACGCGGCCGACTTCATAGCCCTCGCAACGATCGGCGCCGCGCGAATGAGCGCCCGACGCCCTCTCCTTCCGGATGTCGGACCTTCCCACAAGGCGAGCCGGATGGGTGACGATTTCCGCTTGAGCTTGGGCCGATCGCCACGTGCTGGTGGAAGCGACACGGCCCCACGCGACGGAAAATACGCTTGACAGGCTGCACCCGTGAGTCCGGAAGCACCTCCGCGAATGAGGTTGCCGTCGAGCGTCGCCTCTCACACCCTGGCTCGCAGGCACGGCCGGCGCGCTCGCTATCTCGGTGTTCGGCAGAAATCTGTCCGACGTTCGGCGTCCAGCCTCCGTCGTGACTCTCGAAACCATCCGGCGCGTCATCCGCCAGGGCGGCGTCAAGACGATGGGCGCTACGACATCGTGTAGTGGAGTTCCTTCGCCAGGAGCGTCAACCCGTCGATAAGCTTCGGGCTGTCGAGCCGCTCGTTGAAGATCGGACTGACCGGCAGCACGTTCTCCGCGCGTTCGTAAAGGGCTACGCACGGTTGGTTCTTGAGGGACGAAGGATAGAGGATGCCCTCGACTGCGGGGTAGCTCGTATAAATCCCGCGAGACCACTCGCGCGCCCGGCTCCGCGAGCCGGAGTTGAGCGCCATACTGCCGCCGGCACGGCCGGGCCACGCGCCGCCTGTATCGAGAAGGCTTACGGCGTGCGCGAGGTCGAACCCCGCCAGCCACGGTTCCGCGCGCCTGCGGTCGATGTGGCGTTGTTCCTGAAAGACCTCGGCAAGCGCGGTGAGGATCGCGTGGGAACCCATCGTCGCATCCAGGATGCCCCGCGGTTGCATGCGCTTGGGACGTGTGTGGTGGTCGAAGCGGCTCCCCGTCGGGCCGAAATGACGAAGCTCGTTCCAGCGTGTCGGGTGGTCGCCTCCCATGAAATAGATGCGCCAGAGCCGCTCGCCCCTGCGGCAGTCGCGCGTGATCGCGGGAATCGTGAACCTCGCCGGCGGGCTCGGGAGCTTTTCCATCAGCCGCGGAACGAACGGTCAGAGATTTTCGGCGAGATCCGCGACCGCCGCCCAGCGCTTGCCCTGGGCCAGCCAAGCCAGCGGCGCCATGGGCTCGCCTTCTTTATCCAAATCGGCGTTGGGTCGTCGGAACCACTCCTCGACGACCACGGGATCGAGATCCCGATCAAGCTTGGGAATGACCTTGTCGATGTTTGGGACCAAGCCTTTTCTTCCGAACTGGAATGCCGACAACCGCCACGCATTACCCTGGCGGATGCTGTGGAGCTGAGGCGGCTGGGCCAGCAGCCTCTGACGCACGCGACTCGCATTCACTCCGAGCCTCCGGGCGGCCTGCTCGGTCGTCAAGCTGCTCGACAAGAGAGATTGGTACTTCGCGGCGTGCTCCGCGAACGGCGCCGGGTCGGGCGCTTGCCGGAGCGGAAACCCCCCGCTCTCGAGCGCGCTCTGCTCGTCTCGCGTGAGGTCGTTCGTGCCGGTGCCGAGGCGCGCCAGCACGGCCGCAAGCGACTTTCGAATCGCGTGCTCGACGACAAGTTTTGCCACGTACTTCGGGAGCAAGCCGAGATCCGGCCTGGCGACCACCAGGTCTTGCCCGCCCGCGCTCCATTCGGGGCTCTCTTCGGCGTTGGCGGTCAGCCGGATGATGGGCACGTCGCGTGTCTCCTTGTGGAGGCGCAGGCTCTTGAGCAGGCTGAACCCATCCCTCTCCGGCAGGGCCGCGCCGACCAGGATCACATCCGGCGTCGTGCGCAGCGCCTGCGCTACGGCGCGCGCGTCCCGGGTGAAGACCAGATTCGCGGTCGGCAGCGCCTTTCTGACCTCCTTGGCGACAGCCTTGTCCAGCTCGACGGCGAGGACAGTGCTCCGGGTAACTAACGTCAACATTGCATCGTTACCTCGCGTTAGTATGCCTCCCGGGCCGCACCGCGTCAACCGCGGCGCATGGCTGGAGCGCCGCCCTCTTAATCCGCGCGCGGCGAACGCACGAGCATCCTCTGCGTGCTTCCTGCCAATCGCTTTGCCCGCGATGATTGTCCGATCGCGCAAGCTGCCCCGCGCGCGCTCCTTGGCGAGGAAAACTCACGAGCGCCTCCCGTTCCGATGGACGCGCTCGCTCGCCCCCTTACGGGTTCCGAAACTATCAGAAGGCGAAGTACAGCGTGCCCGCGGACGCGCTCCTCATC
>JBAULD010000038.1:0-4945 GCA_049578005.1 Polyangiaceae bacterium | reverse complement strand
AGCGAGCGGAGCACGTGATGCGCACGGTGCCCTCCGGCGGTTTCCCCGCGCGGGCTCGGTCCGCAGGAAGTTCGATGCCATGATCGACCGCATTTCTCACCAAATGAACAATCGCCGGAAAGATTCGCTCCCCGACCGTCTTGTCGAGCTCTGCGTCGCCCGCCTCGACTTCCAGGCGAACCTGTCGTCCGCTGCTACGCATCAGCGAACGAATCATCAACGGTATCCTCTCCAAAATGTCGGTCAGCGGCACCATCCGAACCTGAAGAATCGATGCACGCAAGTCGCGCAGCTGGCGCGCGTTCTCGCCGGCAATCTGCGTGATCTCCCGGGTGTCCGCCCCGGTCGAGGTGAGCTTCTCGATCGCGCGAGAAAACCGCGATCGGGTCACGATGAGGTTTGCGAGCCGATCCATCGCGGCATCGATGCGCGAGGCATCGACACGGAGCAGATTGCGACGGGGCACGTCACCGGCCCGCAACTCCAACGCCGAAGAACGGGCGTCGGACTCTTGGACCAGCTCGGTATTGCGTCCGTCGGCGGTATCGACCTCGACGATCGTTTTCACGTCGCTTGGGTTCACTCCCGCCGCTGCCGCAATCTCAGGGTCGCTGTGCGAGGTCAAAAGGAGAAGTGCGAAGGCGATGCTCGCAGGGACCTGCTCCAGTGCCGGGATCGAGATGGGTATCACGCGCACGATCTCGGCGATGGTTTCCACCCGTTCCCGTACCAAATTGATGTTCAGCCCGAGCGCGGCACGAGAGGGAGTGGGGGCGTAGTCGAGGCGGAGCGCTCGGCGCCCCTCGATCGCCCCCTTCAAAAGGAGCTCGCGTTCGAACGGCTCCAGCTTGCCCTCGAGCGAGGCATCGAGAGTCAGCCGGGCCGCGGCATGCGCCCGCGGAGTTGCGATTTCGAACGAAAGCGAATCCAGCGTCGCCAGAAGCGTCGCCGGAGGATCGGTCGCGGAGAGACCTCGTTCGACGGCGCGAACCGACTGCTCCATGAGTCGGATCGCCTGCAGAACGACGTCGGCAACCTCCGGTGTAATCGGTCCACCGGCTCTATCGGCCGCCCGCAACACCGTCTCCAGGCGGTGAGCCACGGTCACGACGGGCTCGACACCGACCATCGACGACAGGCCCTTGATCGTGTGGACCGCGCGAAATAGATCGCGAACCCCGCGGGGATCTGGCTCGCCCTTGCGGGCCGCGGCGTCCACGCGAAGAATGCTTCTCGTTGCCGCCGCGAGGTGCTCCTCTGCCTCCGCAGTGTACGCGGTCAGAAACTCACCCAAGTCGATCTCGAGCGTCACGGCGGCCCAACGCCGAGCAGGAGCTCGACTTCGCGGAGGATCGCGTCTGGCGTGAACGGCTTGGTCATGAAGCGCGTCGCGCCGGCCTGAAGCGAGCGGGACCGCGACGCCTCGTCCCCACGCGTGGTGACGACGATGATGGGTATCGAACGAAGCTTGTCTTGACCGCGCACGAACTCGAGCACTTCGAGCCCGCCGATGTCCGGCATGTTGAGGTCGAGCACAATGAGGTCGAACGACTTGAGGGACATACGCTCAATCGCTTCGAGGCCACTCGAGGCTTGCGTGAAGGCGAAATCGCCGTGTGGCCGAAGGCAAGCGACGATCATGTCGCGCATGACTCTGCTGTCGTCGACGACGAGAATCTCTGGCACGGGCGAACTCCATAACCACTGCCGTTTCGGGCACCCAAACGCTTCGAGGCGCAGATCAATCTGATCTATCCCATGGAGCCGTCGTGTCCACATGCAAGTGCAGCCGAGGTTGCTTGGTCCATTCGCATAAAGCTCGGGTGCCAGTCCATGGCGCTTCGACGTTGACAGCCACCAGTGGTTATCCAAGACTGCGCCGCAAGTGATGACAGCGGATCCCCCGCCGTGGATGAATCGAGGCCGCCCGACCGTGTGGATTGTCGATGACAGTCCGCTCGACGCGGAGTTCATCAGGCGGACGCTCGCTCCTTTATATCACGTTGAAGTGTTCAGTGATGGCGCGGCAGTCATTGAACACCTTGCGTGTGGGCAGTCACCCGATGCCATCATCCTCGATTGGCAGATGCCTGGCATCAGCGGCGTCGACGTATGCCAATTTCTGCGGACTCATGCCCAGACGCGGGCCCTTCCAATCTTGGTGCTCACGGTTTTGCACGACACGCACGATCTCGTGAAATGTCTCGCTGCCGGCGCCGATGATTTCCTGTCGAAGCCTCACAAGCCCGCGGAACTCTCGGCGCGCATTGGAGCGCTCATTCGGTCCAAGCAATTGCATGAACGAGTACAAAACGCAGAACGGGCCGTTCGCGCGCTCCTCATGGATCTGCCTGACGCGGTGATGAGCATCGACGGCGCAGGGCGTGTCTCGTTCGTGAACGCACAAGCCGAGCGAATGCTGTCCAAGGACTCGGGCTCTCTGCTTGGAAAGGCGCTCGGCGACGTGTTACCGGAGTTTCCGGTCCCCGGCGAGCTCTCGGCGACCGAGGGCGCCGCGACGTTGCCTGATCTCGTGCTCGGCGACCGCATCTTTGCTCCGGCAATTCGTCGAAACGTGGGCATCGATGCGAACGAGACGACGATCTCGTTCCGACACGTGACGAGCGAGCGGCAACACGAAAAGGAACGCGCACGCCTCTTGTCGGCCGAGAAGGAAGCGCGGGCGCAGGCGGAAATCGCGAGTCGGGCCAAAGACGAGTTTCTGGCCGTCGTCTCGCACGAGCTGCGTACGCCGCTCAACGCCATCCTCGGCTGGACGCGGATGCTCCAGGGAGAAACCCTGGACCCGGGTAGACGAGAGCGGGCGCTCGTCACGATCGAACGGAACGCCAGCGCCCAGCAAAGACTCATCGAGGACCTCCTCGATATCAGCCGAATCACGTCGGGCAAACTACAGATGCAGTCCGGGCCGGTGCTCCTCGCAACACCGGTTCAGGCGGCGGTCGAGGCGGTTCATCTGGCGGCGCAGGCCAAGTCGATCGACGTCGTGGTCGAGGCGAAGGCCGACGTCATTGTCTCTGGCGACTCCTATCGCCTTCAGCAGATCGTATGGAATCTTCTCAGCAATGCCGTGAAGTTCACGCCACCCGGGGGATCCGTTCACGTGACCGTTGGATCCGACGGACAAGCTGGCTTCGTAAGCATTAGGGACACCGGGGAAGGCATTTCACGAAAGTTTCTCCCATACATCTTCGCCCGATTCAGGCAGGCTGATTCTGGAACGACGCGTGCGCACGGGGGTCTCGGCCTGGGGCTCGCCATCGTTCAGCACCTCGTCAACATGCAAGGGGGTACGGTGGCCGCTCAAAGCGACGGGCCCGGCACCGGCTCCACGTTCACGGTCGCCTTTCCGCTTGTTCGCCAAGACGCGCAGCAATCGGAACAGTCTCCGCTCGCGTTGGCGTCGCGATCACGGGAGGGCGCGCGGCTGGGCGGGACCCGAGTTCTCGTGGTCGACGACGACGCGGATGCGCGTGAGCTCATGGCCGAGTTGCTCCGGTCGTGCGGCGCCGAGGCGTCGTCCGTTTCATCCGCGGTTCAGGCGCTGACGGCAGTGCAGGCTTTCCATCCTCACGTCGTAGTATCCGATATTGGAATGCCGATGAACGACGGATACTTCTTCGTGCGCCGATTGCGCGCGCTCAGCGCCGCCGAGGGCGGGACGACCCCGGCCATCGCGCTCACCGCGTATGCCGGGCCAGGCGACCGAACGCGAGCGTTGGAGGCGGGCTTCAGCGCGCATGTTTGCAAGCCTGTAGACCTGTCCGAGCTCGTCGCGGTGATCACGGGGCTCACCCAAGAATTTCGCGGGAGCGCGCACGGCTGAGTCCATCGGTCAGTCGAGCTCGCGGGCTTCGACCGCCGCCTTCTTCCTCGGAGCATCCACCGTCAGCGGCCTCGGCATCGACGAGCCAAGAGCGAAGCACGTGCTCCGACTGCAGGACGGCGCCGGTTTGCAATGACCAGTTCGCTTGCGGGCACTTACAGACCTGCCTGCCCTTATGCAAGACTGCGGTTTCTCGATGAACTAAGGAAACGGAATGGCCGATATGACCAATGCAACCGATCCGAGTCCGGCTGCGCTCGAAGCCCTCGCCGTCATCGCTTCGATGGATGGCAACGCTGCCGTCGATGTCGTACCCGTCGGTCGGGACGCTACGAACGAGCATCGCCCAAGCGACTTCGCACGCGATCTCCTGGTCGCGATGTTGCGCTTCAAAGGCGGCGATTTCAGTGCACGCCTCGCGTCCGACTTCACGGGCATCGACGGGAAGATTGCGGACGTTTTCAACGAGATTCTTTCGGTGAGTGCTCGCCGGTCGGAGGAGATTGCGCGCGTTTGCCGCGTGGTTGGCAAGGAGGGGAAGCTAAAGCAGCGAATGAACGTGCCTGGCGCCGTGGGGGGATGGGCCGACGAAGTGGTTTCGCTCAACACGCTCATCGACGACCTCGTCTGGCCGACGACGGAAGTGACCCGCGCCATCGGGGCAGTCGCAAAGGGAGACCTCACCCAGGCGATGGCGCTCGAGGTCGACGGGCGGCCGCTCGAAGGCGAGTTTCTCCGATCCGCTCAGCTCGTCAACAAGATGATCGACCAGCTCTCCGTCTTTACCTCGGAGGTCACGCGAGTGGCTCGCGAGGTGGGGACCGAGGGCAAGCTCGGTGGGCAGGCGCAAGTCAAGGGAGTGTCCGGCGTTTGGAAGGACCTGACGGAATCCGTCAATCAGATGGCCGGTAACCTGACCGCTCAGGTCCGAAATATTGCCGAGGTCACCATCGCCGTGGCCAGTGGCGATCTTTCGAAGAAGATCACTGTCGATGTCCGCGGAGAGATCCTTCAGCTGAAAGAGGCCATCAACACGATGGTCGAGCAGCTTCGTTCGTTCGCTTCGGAAGTGACGCGCGTCGCGCGCGAGGTAGGAAC
>JBAULD010000037.1:0-3631 GCA_049578005.1 Polyangiaceae bacterium | reverse complement strand
CGGCAAGCCCATCCCGGGGCTTCTCATCGTCGGCGCGGGGGAGCTCGAGCTCGTCGGTGACGACGATTTGCCGTCGGGTTCGGTGCTAAGGGCGGGGGAATTTCTCTTTCCGACCGAAGTGCTGCTTGCTGCGCCCGCGCCGTGCACGGTGCGCGCGTCCAGAGGCGGGGCGCTTGTCCTCTTTGCCGATCGCCGCAATGCCCAGGAACTCCTCGTCACCTGCCCTCCGCTGCTCGAAATCTTCGCGGGGGCGTGATCGCAGAGCCTCAGGGTGCTCGGTCGACGGACGTAGCCACGCGATCGGCAGAGGGCTCGATCTGCCACCGCAACTCCTCGTTTCCGGCCGCGCCGGCGAACCGCAGTCCGAACCACCGAGCGTTGTTGGCGATCGTCGGACGCCCGTCGGGCGCCTGACGCGGAAAGCGGATCCGAAACACGCGGCGCCAAACGGTCGTAAACGGAAAATACCGATACTCGAGCGGTCCCGGCTTTAGAATGGACTCGATTCTCGCCGGTGCCGTCTCGCTGCCCTGGTCGTCGATGAGGCGAACGATCCACGCGCTCGTGGGGCGGCTCAAGTCGAGCCAGCGCCAGCTCGTTCCGTATAGGGTGACGTAAAACTCGTGGTCGTTGGCCGTCTCTTGCAGCGTGTGCTCGAGGAGTTCGTGACGCTGATCGATGGTCAACCGATAGTCCGCGGCGTACCGGATTACGTAGGCCCATCGAAAGTCCCACGACTCGTAGGTGGCCGTGACGTTGAGCTCGTCGGAGAGCTCGGAAAGAACGATCAAGTTCTCGTTGCGTGTCCACCTTTTCAGAACTTGCTGGTAATCGGTCGGCACGTATTCACGCGGGCCCGTTGCGAGCGACACCTTCGGCTCGGCACAAGCAGAAACCGCGATCGCCGCGAGCACCACAAGGATGTGCACTCCAACTGGGCGTCCATGCCGACCTTTGGAGAAAAGGAGAGGTTGCCTCATCGCCGCTCGGGCGAGCAAGGTAGCGCATTTCTCCGGTGGCGCTCGGCCGGCCGCGAGCGGGCCGAAAGCCGCGTTCTTGTGCTTCGCGCACCGCCTCTGGCATAGTCCATTCCCTTTTTCTCCCCTCCGGAGTCTGGATGCCCCTCGACATTCAATTTCGTGTGGCGCCGCCCCAAGAACTCGCCGCCGACGTCCTCGTAATCGGCGTCCCGCAGGCGGCCGCCAAATCCCCATCGCTTCCCGGTTCGCTCAAGCTCGTCGATCAGGCGCTCGAAGGGGCGCTTTCGAAGATCGCGACCAAAGAGGAATTTACGGGAAAACGAGATCAAGCGCTGTCGCTCGCCACGCTTGGCCGATTGCCGGCGGACAAGGTCTTCCTCCTCGGCCTCGGAGAACGGCGTTCCGTCGGCGCACCGGAGCTTCGCGCCTTTGCAGCGAAGGCGGCACGTACCGCCAATTCCGAGAAGGGCTCGTCGCTCGCCCTAGCGCTCCCGGCCGGTTCTGAGGCAGACCTCCGTTCCGTCGGCGAAGGGCTGGAGCTCGGCGCATACCGATTCACGAAGTACTTCACCGGCGACAGGAAACCGAAGGCCGAACTGCTCAAAGTCTCCATCGGGTTGGCATCCGCGCCCAAGGGCAATGCGAAGGCTGCGCTCGCGCTCGGCCAGCGAATCGGCTCCGCGGTCAACCTGTCGCGCGACTGGAGTAATGAGCCGGGCAACGTGATGTACCCAGAGAGCTTCGCCGCAGCCGCGTCGAAATTGGCAAAAGAACACGGGCTCAAGATCCAGGTCTTCGATTTCGCCGAAATCCGCAAGCGGGGGATGAAACTCATCGACGCCGTCGGTCGGGGCAGCTCCCGCGAGCCGCGGTTCGTCCACCTGGCATGGACGCCCAAGAAAGCCGCGCGAAAGCTCGTCTTCGTCGGCAAGGGGATCACCTTCGACAGCGGTGGACTGAGCATCAAGCCGGCGGCCGGGATGGGCGAGATGAAACACGACATGAGCGGCGCGGCGAACGTCGTCGCCCTCATGGCCGCTGTCGCCGCGATCCAGCCGAAGGTCGAGGTGCACGCCATCGCCGCGTGCGCCGAGAACATGCCCGACGGCAATGCCTACCGGCCCGGGGACGTGTGGGGCTCTCTCGACGGCAAAACCGTCGAAATCGTCAATACCGACGCCGAGGGGCGCCTGGTACTGGCGGACGCCCTGGCGTATGCGCGCGCTCTTTCTCCGGCGCTGCTCGTCGACAACGCGACGCTCACGGGCGCCTGCGTCGTGGCACTGGGCACGATGTGCTCGGGTTGGTACGCCAGCGACGAAGACGGGGCGCGGGAGTTTGGGGCGGCCCTGAAGCAATCAGGCGAACAGATGTGGCGTATGCCTCTTCTCGAGGACCTGCGCGAGCAAGTCAAGAGCGACGTCGCCGACCTGAAGCAAGCCGGCGACCGCCACGGCGGTTCGATCACGGCGGCGCTCTTTCTTCGTGAGTTCGTCGGCGATTCGCGGTGGATTCATTGCGACATCGCCGGCCCCGCTTCCACCGATCGACCGAGTTCGTGGATGCAAAGCAAGGGGGCGACCGGTCACGCACTCCTCACGTTTCTCGCCCTGATCGAGCGCGCTTCTCGGTGACGTGCTAGCGCACGAAGGCAGCATGCTTCGGATGGAGCCGACTCGCGAGTCGCTCGAGCGAAAACTCGGGCGCGCCGTGTCGCGCGCCATCGGCGATTACAAAATGATCGACGACGGCGATCGGATTCTCGTCGCCGTGAGCGGAGGGAAAGACAGCTATACGCTCCTCTACCTACTACGCGAGCTCCAGCGTCGGGCCCCGGTCCGCTTCGAGCTCAAAGCGGTCAATGTCGACCAGGGACACCCGGGCTACCCGAGCCACGTCTTGCGCGAATACATGCACCGCGAAAACTATGATTTTACGCTGATCGAAGAGGACACGTATTCAATTGTCACCGAGAAGATACCCGTCGGAAAGACGTATTGTTCCCTCTGCTCGCGCCTGCGCCGCGGCATTCTTTATCGGGTCGCCAAAGAGCTCGGGTGCGGCAAGATCGCGCTCGGGCACCACCGCGAAGACATTCTCCAAACGCTCTTCTTGAACCTCTTCTTCGCCGGTCAACTCGCGTCGATGCCGCCGAAGCTCGTGGCCGACAAGGGTGCCCACGTCGTCATTCGACCGCTGGTCTACTGCGCTGAAGACGACATTCGCGCCTTCGCGGAGCTCGCGCGCTTTCCGATCCTTCCTTGCGACCTGTGCGGATCCCAGGAGCAGCTGCAGCGCAAAGCGGTCGGGCGCCTAATCGACGAGCTCGAGCGCGAGCGGCCCGGCACCAAGACGGTCATGCTCGCAGCGCTCCAGAACGTGAGGCCAAGCCACTTGCTCGACCGCGGCCTTTGGGCGGCGCTTGGCGTTCCCCTCGCTCGCGACGAAGACGAGACCGATCAGGCCACGGTCTCGGAGCAGCGACTGGTACGTCGCTGAGGGCCGTTCCCCAAACCCGGTGTCCGAGCGATAGACTCCGTCGGCATGCGGGTCGGCGGGCTGATCGAACGTGTCTCTTTGGTCGGCGCGGCCGCCCAGGCGACCGTCCCGGGGGTCTACGCATGGGGCGTGACCGTCGCCCCCGGCGCCTG
>JBAULD010000036.1:0-5376 GCA_049578005.1 Polyangiaceae bacterium | reverse complement strand
GCCACGGTATGACCCGCGCCGCCGAGCGTCGCATCGACGTATACGCCGCCCGCGCGCGGGGCAAGGGCGCGGACGACCTCCTCGCGCATGACGCTCGTGTGCTCGAAGCGCTTCACGTCGCTCACCTCGTCGAAATCGTCGCGCCAGACCCACTCCACGACCATGTCGGTCGAGAGCACGCCGGGCAGCGCGAGCTGCAGGTTGCTCACTGGTGTACCTCCCGGAGGGCGAGCACGGCGATTTTGGTTCGGCTCCGAGGCCGAGTACCTGCGGAAAACCTCATAGCCGCAGCTCCGCGAGACGCCGTTTGATGGCGCGCCGATCCTCGTCGCTGGTTTCGAACTGCTTCTTCCATTCGGCCGTGTCCCAGAGCTCGGCGTGACGCCCGAGGCCTGCCCAGCGGACGTCTTTGCGGAGTCCGGCGTGGTCACGGAGCGTCGGAGGAACGAGGATGCGGCCCACCTCGTCGATCTCACATTCCACGGCGCCGGATACGTAGATGCGCCGGAGCTTTTCGACCGCCTCGTCGAACAGCGGCATCGTCGAAAGTTTGGCCTCGAAGGCGTCCCACTCCGCGAGCGTGTAGGCGGCAACGCACGGGTCGAGCGCGCTCGTCAGCACGATCCGCCTCTCTCCGGTCGCGGCGAGGACGTCTCGATAGCGCGCGGGGACGCTGGTCCGTCCCTTCGCATCGATCGTGTGGTCGTACTGCCCGCGGAACATCGACGCGCTCTCGCCTCTCGATCGCGGCTACGTGGTTTGGGATTCCTTACCACGATTTCCCACGTCAGAAAGCGACGGTATGGGCGTACCCATGTCATGTCAACATTCATCGGGCTCGCGACGCCGTGCGGCTGCACTTTCGCGCAGGTGCGATACGCCTGTCGGAAGGACTCGTCGCGGCCCCAGACGCGGTCGCTCGACACGTCCGAGGGGGGTCTTCACCCAGGCGGCGCTAGAGCACCGAACCGTTTGGCGGACCGAGGATTTGCTGGTTTCGAGCAGCGCGAAGCGTCACGACGACGACTACGGGAGGTATGCTCGGGCCGTCCCTCAACCAGAAGCTAACCGCCGGCGAAGACGTGCTTGGCGATGACGATGCGCTGCACTTCGCTCGTCCCTTCGCCTATCTCACAGAGCTTGGCATCGCGCAGGTGGCGCTCGACGTCGAACTCGCGCACGTATCCGTAACCGCCGTGCACCTGGACTGCGCTGTTGCAGGCCCGCGTGGCTGCCTCGCTCGCGAAGAGCTTGGCCATCGACGCTTCCTTCGTGTAGCGCCGCCCGCTGTCCGCCAGCCATGCGGCGCGGTAGGTCAGGAGTGCGGCCGCATCGAGCTCCGCTTTGGCGTCGGCGACCATCCACTGAATGCTCTGAAAGTCCGCTATCGGATGTCCGAAGGCATGCCGTTCTTTCGCGTAGCGGATAGCCATATCGAGCGCACCGAAGCCGAGGCCGATGGCCATCGAGGCAATCGAGATCCTGCCCCCGTCGAGGATGCGCATCGTATTGGCAAAGCCCTCGTCCAGTTCACCCAGGCGCTGCGAGTCCGAAACCCGCACACCGTCGAGCGTGAGCTCGACGGTGTCGCTCGCCCGGCAGCCGAGCTTGGACAAGTGCCTGGACGCCGAGAACCCCGGCGTTCCGTTTTCGACGATGAACGCGGTGATGCCTCGCTGCTTGGGGACGGCGGGGTTGGTGCGGGCGAGCACGACGCAAAAGCCGCCGACCGACCCCTGGGTGATGAAGGTCTTCGTCCCGTCGATGATCCAGTCTTCGCCGTCACGGCGTGCAACTGTCCGCAAAGCCGCCGCGTCACTTCCACTGCCCGGTTCGGTGAGCGCCCACGCCGCCAGCCACTCGCCCGTCGCCGCCTTCGCGAGGTACTTGCGCTTCTGCGGCTCCGAGCCGAAGGCAAGGACGTGGCCCGTGCCCAGGCCGTTGTGGGACGCAACCGTGAGCGCAATCGATCCGTCGACGCGCGCGATCTCTTCGACGCAAAGCGCGTAGGCAACCATATCCATTCCCGAGCCGCCATACGCCTCAGGGATCCGGATGCCGAGGAGCCCCATCTGAGCGAGTTTGGGGACCAGCTCGGTCGGAAAGCGTTCCTCCTTGTCCCAGCGCTGGGCATGGGGAGCGATCTCGCCGCGTGCGAAATCACGCACGCTCTGACGGAGGAGCTTGTGGTGCTCGGACAGCTCGAAGTCCATTCGGTCTTGTGTCTGCGAGATCCCCTTGGAAAGTCAAGGGACAGGTTATCGCCGTCTAACGGCGGTGCACTAGCTCCGTCCGCACACCAAGGCGCCTTGGGCAGTTTGCTTACATCGAAAATGAGCCGGGCACGGGTCGAGTGGATCGCACGTGCGCGAGCAGTACTGTTGGTCAAGCTCCGTGACACAGACGCCTGCGGCGCAGTCCTCTCCTCGGGCGCAGTTGGCTCCCATGTCGATCGCGCCAATCTTCGTCTTCGCCTGGCCGCTCGACGACGTCGCGGCTCCGCTGCTCTGGCTGAGCGCGGCCGTGATGAGCGAGAAGAACGCATCCACCCTCGAGTACGCGGCGACCGCCCCTGCACCGGTGCACGCCGAACCCGTCCATCGGGACGCGACGCCGACGAGGTCTCCCGTCGATTCGTCGATCGCTGGACCGCCGGTAGTCCGCCCGCAGGCCTCTGTGATGCGGAGCTCCGCCGCGGCCGTGTCGAGCACTGCGAGGTGGTCGCTCACGACCTTTTGGAGCCCGGTCGTCCCTGCGAGCTCCGCGAAGCCCACGGTTCGGAGGCGCTCGCCCAAGGCGGCCCCCGTCGGGCGCACGGCGAGCGGCCGAATGTCGTCGATGGGCGTGTCGAGCAAGACGGCCGCGACGTCGGCGCCGCACAGGACGTCGCCCGGCGGCTGGAACACAGCGCTGCCGCGAGCCCGCTCCTCAGCGGCGGCGAGCACATCCCCGACGAGGATTCGGAGGGCCGATGGTGCCCGCTGGCCCATGATTTGCGGCCCCGCCGCGGGGCACTGGGTATCTGCCGGAGTTGTCGTCACCAAGCAGTGGCGCGCGGTGAGCACGATGTCCCGAGCGATCAGCGCTCCGCCGCAGATCTCCTGACCATCGACGTCGATTGCCACGACGGCGGGGTCGTCGCCGTGGTCGGCTATCCCTGGGGGAGGAACAGCCTCGTTGGCGGTGGGCGCGACGCCGGAGGACGGAGCGGCTGGAGCGAGGTCGCCAGAGCACGCCGGTAGAAGGACGAACGCGACGAGCGAGTGCAATGGTCCAGTCATAGGACCCTCGCAATTGCCATCGACGTGCCGGACTCGACACGCGCCGGACGCCGGCAAAACGAGGGACGAAGGGTGTCCGCGCCGGACTGAGGGGTGTCCGGGGACGGCGGTCAAAGCCTTGGATGCACGTTGTCACGTACCCACTGGATGATCGATTCGAGCGAGGCCCCCGGCGTGAAGACCCCCGCGACCCCTGCCGCCCTCAGTCGGTCGCGATCGGCCTCCGGGATGATGCCGCCGCCGAAGACGACCGTGTCGCCCGCGCCGCGCTTCTTGAGCTCGTCGATCACCGCGGGAAAGAGGGTATTGTGAGCGCCGCTCATGATCGAGAGACCCACTGCGTCAACGTCTTCCTGCACGGCGGCGCTCGCGATCATCTCGGGCGTTTGGTGGAGCCCGGTGTAGATGACCTCGAAGCCCGCGTCGCGCAGCGCCCGGGCAACCACCTTGGCGCCTCGATCGTGTCCGTCGAGCCCCGGCTTGGCCATGAGGATGCGAATCGTGCGCGTAGACGGGGCAGCGGTCATCGCAATTGAAGCGTTACCCGGGGCCGGCTTGGATGTCGAGGGACTACCCGCGTTTGCCTCTCGCGTGTCCGCGGTGAGCCGGACCGGGATAAGCTCGCCCGATGATTCGCCCTGCCCGCGCGGAGGACGTCGCAACAATCGCCAATCTCATCCTCCAGCTCGCCCGCTATGAGCGGCTCGACCACCAGGTCACCGGCTCCGAGGACGACCTTCGCGAGCATTTGTTCGGCGAGCGGCCCTATGCGGAGGTCTTGCTCGCGGAGGACCAGGGAACAGTCGTCGGATTCGCCCTCTTCTTTCACAACTACTCCACCTTCCTGGCGCGACCGGGCATTTACCTGGAAGACTTGTTCGTCGTACCCGAGCACCGTCGCGCCGGATGGGGACGCGCGCTTCTTGGCGCGGTGGCGCGCATCGCGCTCGAACGCAGGTGCGGTCGGTTCGAATGGGCGGCTCTCACGTGGAATGAGCCAGCCATTGCGTTCTATCGGGCCATCGGCGCGCAGACGATGGATGAGTGGCGCACGTTCCGCGTCACGGGGGACGCGTTGAGCAATCTTGCCACCGCCGACGGCCGGGGCAGCGCTCGATAGAGCGGCCTACTGCTTCTGCACTTTCCAGGCACTCGCCTCGACGCTCGCCCCGGGGTACGCGCGAAGCGCGACGTCACCGTGATCGAAGCCCGCGGGCAGGGTCGCTCCGAGGGTGGCCGCCCCAATCTTCGCTTCCACGCGTCGGCCTTTTACGACGATCCGCACGTGTTGAAGCGGCGTGCTCGCCAAATCGACGACGCCGGCGGCCGCGATCTCCGCGCCCGTTCCCTCGCCGGTCAGCAGCGCGGCACGAGGAGGCGTGCCCGGCACGATCAGGAGGGAAACTCCCTTGAAGCCGCGCGAAAGGGAGCCCGGCACCGCTCGAACGACGATCCCCGCCGGCCCGCCGTGGACGCGCAAGTCCGCTTCCACTGCAACATCGTCTCCCGGCGACGGCGCCGCAATCGCGTCGGATACACCCGACCCGTACACCCAAACGCGCGGGCCTGCGACGATGGCGGCGCGCGGGGTGCCCGCGAGCCTCGCGAAGACGAGCCCCGCCGTACTCCAGGACGTCGCCTGCTCCGCGGCAGGGCGTGTGTTCGGGAGCATCTTCGCCGTTACCGGCGCCGCGTCGCGCGACAAGCCCGTGACCATTCCCTTGCTGTCGCGGGCGATGCGCCAGGTGTGCGCGTCGAATTGCAACGCCGAGGCCGACCCGGCCGCGTCGAGCGCGACGCGCGTCGCCCGAACCGTGCTCCCTCCGGACGCGTCCGCGCGGCCCAGACGAACCGTGACTCCGTCCGCTCCCTTCGCGACGGGCGCAAACACGGCCAGCGCCCCGATCGCGTCCGACAGCCAAGCGACGCTCTCTCGCTTGCCAGCGATCAAGCGAGCGGCCGCGGCGTCGAGCGTCCTCTCGGCGTCGACTTCGAGCATCGCGGCCATGTTGGTGACGCCCGCTTCTCCGCCGTCGTGCTCGACCGCGGCACGCAGCTGGGGGCGCCGGTCGAGGGCGCGCTTCACCGCCGCGGA
>JBAULD010000035.1:0-23051 GCA_049578005.1 Polyangiaceae bacterium | reverse complement strand
ATCCACGCCCGCCGCCTCCGCCGCGGCCGGGTCCTCGCCGCAGGCCCGCACCCGCAGTCCGAACCGGGTGTGGACGATCGTCCACGTGGTCCACAAGGTGAGCGCCAGCGTCGCGAGCGACAAGGGGTCGAGGACCGTGCGCGCGAGCAGCGCCAGACCGCCCGACCCGCCGGAAGCGAGCGCGCGAAATCCGCCGACGGGAGGCGAGTTGGAACTGGATTCGTAAAGTGCGCGCAGGACGAAGCGTGCCGCGCCGGCGGCGACGAGGTTGATGGCCAGCCCCATGACGATCGCGTCGATGCCACCGCGAACCACGAAGAGCGCGTGCCCAGCACCGATCGCGCCCCCAAGGAGCGCACCGGCGGCCGCGCCGACCCAAGGGTTGCCAGTGGCCAGGTTCGCCACGACGCCGCCGAGCGCTCCTGCCAACAGAATTCCCTCGAGCGCGATGTTGGGCACACCGCTCCGCTCGCTCCAGACGCCGCCGAGCCCCGCGCAGACGTAAGGCACCGACATTCGCAGCGTCTGCGCAATCGTCGTGACCCCGAAGAGAGCGCCCAGCAGACTCACTCGGCCTGCCTCGCGAGGGCGCGTCGCGCACGAACGTCGGCCAGCGCGACGGCGACGATGATCACGCCCTGAAGGATCCACATGATGTCCATCGGGACCCGTCCGTTCACGACCAGGCCACCCTGAGCGAGGGTGCCAAGGACGAGCGCCGCGAGCGGGATTCCGACGACGCTGCCGCGTCCGAGGAGCGCCACCGCAATTCCGCCGAAGCCCGCGCCCGCTCCCAAGCCGCTCTCGTAGTAGCCCTTGTAGCCGATCACGGGGGCGATCGAGGCGAGCCCGGCGACCGCCCCGGACAAGACCAGCGCCGCGCCGAGCCTGCGTCCCACCGGAATGTGCTCCGCCGCGCACGCGGCGGGAGACAAGCCGACGAGCACCGTCTCCCGTCCGAGTCGTGTCTCTGCGAGCCAGATCGCGACGAGCGCCGTCACCGCGAGTGCCAACGGCAATGCGAGACTGACCGCGCTTCCGTGCAGAGAGGAGATCCCCAGCGCATCCAGCCGAGGGAGGCGTGCCGCGGCGAGCACGTCGGGGGTGCGGGTCGTTCCCGGTAGGGCGAGACCGCGGGCCAGCGCAACTCCGATCAGGGCGTCGGCGATTCGGTTCATCATGATGGTCGAGATGACTTCGTGAGCGCCGAAGCGCGCGCGCAAAAAGGCGGGGAAGAGCGCCCACACCCCGCCCGCGACCGGAGCGACGCAAAGGACCACCGGCAGTGCGAGCCACCAGGGCGTTGCGTCGGGCAAATGGGCGCCCACGGTGGCCACGGCGAGCCCGGCTACCGCGAGTTGGCCTTCGGCGCCGATGTTGAAGAGCCCCGCTCGGAGAGCGAGATCCACGGCAACCCCCGTCAGAAGGAGCGGCGTCGCCTTGTAGAGCACCTGCCCCACGCCGTACGGCACACCCCAAGTTCCCCTAAAGAGCTCTCGGGCCACAGCGTAGGGCGAGTCGCCGAAGAGCCAGACCAAGAGGGCGAACGCAATCCAGCCGGCGGAGAGCCCGGCCACGGCGGAAGTCACGGAAGCACGCGTGCTCGCCCTCATGGCGGCGCCTCGTCGATTGCGGCGGCAGAACCTCCCGTCCCGAGCATGGCCTCCCCGAAGCGGGCATCGGACGCGTCGGGGGCAAGCTCGGCGGCGACGCGCCCGCGGGCCATCACGAGGATCCGGTCGCAGACGGCACGCAGCTCGGTCAGGTCGGCGCTCACGAGCAACACAGCGGCGCCCCGATCGGCCGCGTCGAGGATGGCCTGGTGGATGGCTCGTGCGGCCCCGAGATCGACTCCGCGCGTCGGATGGGCCAAGACGAGGACCGGCGAGCCTCGCCCGAGGGCGCGCGCGACGACGATCTTCTGCTGATTGCCCCCGGACAGCGAACGGACGAGGATGTCGAGATCCTTCGGAACGACACCGGCATCGCCCATGCGTCTCGTGGCCACACGGTCGAGGGCCGAGGCGTCGACGAAGCCCCAGTGGGTGAAGCACCCGAGCTCGCCGAGGACGAGGTTGTCGCGGACGCTCGCGTCGAGGATCACACCTTCGCGCTGACGGTCTTCGTGCACGACCGCGACCGGGTCCGCGCGGACTTCGCCGTGGTCCGCCGCATCGAGACCGGCGAGGACCCGCACGAGCTCGCGCTGCCCGTTCCCCTCGACGCCGGCGACTCCGACGATCTCTCCGGCGTGCACTCGCAGGGTGACCCCGCGCAGCTTTGCCCCGAGGCGTAAGTCGCGTGTCTCGAGCCGCACCGCGCCGCGCGTGCCCCGCAGGCGCTGCACGGGAGGCAACGCGTCGTGGCCCATCGCGTCGCTCGCGATTCGCAGCAGTCCCGGCGCGTCGTCGCGACGCACGTCGTGGGTCGACACGAGTTCGCCCCGTCGCAGGACGCTGACGACGTCGGCGTGATCCCGAACCTCGTCGAGCCGGTGCGTCACCACGATGATGGCCGTGCCTCGGTCGGCCAAGTGCCTCAGAATCGCATAGAGTCCGTCCGCCTCCTGCGCCGTCAGTACCGCGGTCGGTTCGTCGAGGATCAGCGCGGACGCGTCGCGCGTCAGCGCCCGGACAATCGCGACGCGCTGCCGGTCGCCGACGCCCATGCGCTCGACCGGCACGTCCCAAGGAAAGGATCCTCCGACCAAGTGCCGGTACGCTTCCGTGCGCGACCGCGCGGCACCGACGTCGAGCACACCAAGCGCTCGCACGGGCTCACTCCCGAGCATCACGTTCTCCAGCGCCGTCCGCGCACCGACGAGCGCAAAATGCTGCTGCACCAGGGCAACGCCGCGACGGATGGCCTCCCGAGGCGTGTGCGGGTGCAGGCGCACGCCGTCGACCAAAACCTCCCCCCGGTCCGGAGACACGATGCCCGCGGCCATCTTCAAGAGGGTAGTCTTGCCCGCTCCATTCTCGCCCACGACCGCGTGGAGGCGACCTCGCTCGAACGACAGCGTCACGTCCGTCACGGCGCGCACGGCGCCGAAGCGCTTCGAAAGGCGATCGAGCGTCAGGAGCGCGGCCATCGCCGGGGCGAACTCTAGCGCGAGCCGGGAGTGGTCGTCTCGACGTCCTCAGGCTAATCCCGCCGAGAGATGGATCCGCAAGCTCATCGCCGCTTTCTCGACTATCGCGAGCGATTCGGATATTTCGAAAAGGAGCAGAGCGCCCCGATGCTGTCCTACGGCGAATTCTTGACGGCCGAGACCGAGCAGCGCGCGCTCGATGCGAAGGGGGAGGCGCGCGACGACGAGGAAGAGGCGCGCTTCGTCGAACTGACCAAGCGGCTGCTTCTCGACTGAGTCATCCAGCCGCCCGACGGACGGTTCGCTCCGACTCCGCGTCGGCTTCCGCTAGCGAGGCCGATCGCTGCGGCAATCGGCGAGCCGGCTCCGACGACTCCCTGCGGATCGGCCCGGGCGTGTGCAGTCGCGCCCCGCCGACGATGGCCTCGCACAGCGACGCGTAGTCCATCCCCGCGGACGCGGCGATCTTCGGGAGCAGAGACGTGGCGGTCATTCCCGGAAGCGTGTTCACTTCGAGAACGTACTCGTTTTCCCCGCTCGTCACGAGGAGGTCCACGCGGCACGCGCCGGTGCACGAAAGGGCGCGTGCCGCGGCTGCGCCGAGGTTCATCACGCCGCGCAGCCGCGTCGGTTCGAGGCGCGGCGGGCAGACGTATTCGGTGAGACCCGCGCGGTACTTTGCGCGGTGGTCGTAGAGCCCGTCTTTCGGAATGACCTCGATCGCGCCCAGCACGTGGCCGTCGAGGATGCCGACGTGGACCTCCATGGCCCGGACGAAACGCTCGACCAGCGCGTCGTCGTCGTAGGCGAGCGCGCCCCGTATCCCGTCCGCGAGGGACTCGATGTCCGTCGCCTTGGCCAGGCCGATCGACGACCCTTCCCGTCTGGGTTTGACGATGGCCGGAAAGCCGAAGCTACCGTGTACCGACGCGATGTCGGCCAGATCGGCTTCTCGTGCCACGTAATACGGGGGCGTCGGGATGTTGTGGAGACGAAGCATCTCCTTGGTCTTGAGCTTGTCAATCGCGAGCGCGCTCGCGAGGACCCCGCTTCCGGTGTACGGGATGCCCATTGACTCGAGCATCCCTTGGACGCATCCGTCTTCGCCGCCCCTACCGTGCAGCGCGATGAAGACCACGTCTGCACGCGAAGCGCGAAGGAGCTCGTCCAGTCCCGGCCCGTCGGCCTTCCAAACGACGCGCACGACGTCATGCCCGCGGTTTTCGAGCGCCGTGGCGACGCCGTCGCCCGTCCGCAGGGAGATCTCGCGCTCAGCGCTCCATCCGCCCATCAGTACAGCGACTTTTCGCGAGCCTTGACGAGAGCCGCTTGTCACGTGTTCCACACTCACTCGATACCAGCCGGTGGACGCGGAGGCCAAGTTTCGGGGTCTGTAGAGCCCGCGGAAAACGTCGGGGCTCGGGCGTCGAGACCCTTCAATCGATCTCGACGAGAATCGCCGTAATGTTGTCTTTGCCGCCTCGCTCGTTCGCGAGCGCGATGAAGCGCTCGACCGCGGTCGGTCCGCCCATTCCGACGACCGAGGGAATGTCTTCGTCTCTCAGGTAGCCGTGCAAGCCGTCGCTGCACAAAAGAAAGCGCTGGCCCGGCGTGAGCGGGATGCATCGCGTGTCGACCTGGACGTATTCGCGATTGCCGACCGCTCGGGTAATCACGTTGCGATGGGGCGAACGCGCCGCTTCCTGGGGTGTGATCAGCCCCTGTTTGAGCTGCCAGGCGATGAGGGTGTGGTCCTCCGTCAGCTGCTCCACCGCGTCGCCTTCGATTCGATAGATGCGGCTGTCGCCGACTTGAGCGGTGATCGCGTAGTCGCCGAGAGTGAGGAGGGCGCTTATCGTCGTGCCCATCCCGCTCTTGTCGCGGTCGATTTCGGCGATCGAATACACGAAGTACGTCGCCGCCTGAACGGCCGCCTCCAGCAAGCGACACGCGGCGCGCGAGTCGCTCTCCGACAGCGGCTCTACGAGCTCGCTCAACCCCCGGACGCCTCGCTTGACCATCCCGTAGAGCGTGTCTACGGCCTCGCGGCTCGCGACCTCCCCGGCCGCGTGGCCGCCCATCCCGTCAGCCACGACGTAAAGTCCCAGCTGATCGTCCAGGAAGAACGCGTCTTCGTTCGTCGCCCGCTTTCGGCCGAGATCCGTGCGCCCGTGGCCGGTTCGGCGGAGCGGCGCCGGAGCCACGTCGTCCTCGGGAACAAGTGCCGCCTTTGCCGTCGGTCCGCAGTTGTCGCTCGACGCCATGAGGAGGAGATCTCCGACGGAGTATAGCCCGAGGTGAAGCCTCCACGTCGAGCGAGAGTTCGCGCGCGAAACGCTATAACCTTCCCTCCGTGGCGCAGCGCACTTTCCCCGTCTCGCTCCCACGGCGCGGCACCTTTGCCTTCGCCGACATCGCGCTCGCGGCGCTGGTCATTCTCGTCGTCGGTCTGATGATCGTCCCGCTCCCGACGTGGACGCTCGATCTTCTCATTTCGGCGAACCTGTCGGCGGCGGTCGCCATCCTTTTGGTGGTGCTCTACGTTCCCGACGCGATCGGCATCGCTACCTTCCCGACGCTCCTGCTTCTCACGACTCTCTTTCGCCTCGCCCTGAACGTCGCGTCGACGCGCCTCATTCTTCTCCAGGCCAACGCAGGCGAGGTGATCCGCGCCTTCGGCACGTTCGTCGTGCGGGGCAACTACGTCGTCGGTGCGGTGGTCTTCCTCGTTCTCACGATCATTCAGTTCGTGGTCATCGCAAAGGGGTCCGAGCGCGTCGCCGAGGTGGGCGCGCGGTTCGTGCTCGACGCGATGCCGGGAAAGCAGATGGCCATCGACGCCGAACTCCGATCGGGGGCGATCGACGGCAACGAGGCGCGACGGAGAAGGCGCCTCCTGCAACGCGAAAGCCAGTTTTACGGCGCGATGGACGGCGCGATGAAGTTCGTCAAAGGCGACGTCATCGCGTCGATCGTCATCGTGATCGTGAACCTGCTCGGCGGTCTGGCGATCGGAACGGCGATGAAGGGGATGCCCGTCATCGGCGCCCTGAAGCGCTACGGGCTGCTGACGATCGGCGACGGCCTCGTGACGCAGATTCCGGCACTCGTACTTTCCACGGCCGCCGGAGTCCTCGTGACCCGGGTCGCGAGCGAGGAGGCGGACACACCGCTGGGCGACGAGCTCGCGCGGCAGCTCCTGGGAGTGCCGAAGGCGCTCCAGGTCGCGGGGGTATTCGTGTGGATCCTCGCCATCGTGCCCGGGCTCCCGACGGCTCCCTTTCTCGCGATCGGTACGGCGCTCCTGCTCATTGGCCGCGCTCGCGCTCGAGCCAAGACCGTCGAGGAGCATCGGGCGGCCACCGAACCGAGCCCGAAGGACCGGAGCCGAACTGGCGCTCGCGATCCGACGTTCGTCCCACTGGTAATTCCCTGGAGCCTCGAAGTCAGCGCCGACCTCGATGCGATACTCGACGCAGAGCCCCACGGGATTCGCGCGATGGCGGTGCGGCTGCGCGAGCAGATCTTTGGAGAGCTCGGGGTCCCCCTACCCGCTCCCCGGGTGCGTGTTCGCCCGGAGCTCGGCGTTCGTCAGGTTGTCCTTTCGCTCCACGAAGTGCCCGCCAAAGTCCTCGCGGTACCGCCGGACGCCGAAGGGGAAGCTCTGGTCGCTTGGATTCGCGACCGCGCGCTCGACTTGCTGCGCGCGCGGGCGTCGGACTTCCTCGGGCTCGCCGAGGCTCAGCGGCTCCTCGACGAGCTGGAGCAGTTTGCGCCGGCCACGGTCCGGAGCGTCGTACCGAAGCCCGTGACGCTCGTGCTCTTGACTGACGTTCTCCGGAGGCTCGTCGAGGAACGGGTCAGCGTGCGGGACCTGCGCGCGATCCTCGAGGCGCTGTCGTCGGTCGCCGTCAGCGAGAAAGACCCCCTCAACTTGGCCGAGTACGTGCGCAGCCAGCTACGTCGCTCGATCACGTTCCGGCTGACCGGTGGCCTGGGCCAGCTCGACGTCGTCCTCCTGGACTCGCTCCTCGAGGATACGATTCGCCGCGCGATCACGAGGACCGCCGCGGGCGCGTTCTTGACCCTGCCTCCCCAGGCGGCCCGCGATGTCCTGGCCTCCGTGCGGCGAGCCTTCGCGGACGCTGCGAAAACAGGCCCGGGGGTCATCCTTACGCAGCCGGACATTCGCCGTTTCGTGCGAAAGCTCATCGAGCCCGAGATGCCCGAGGTGTGGGTCGTGAGCTTCGCGGAGCTCTTGCCGGAAGTCTCGCTGAAGCCGATCGCGAAGGCCGCGCCCACGTAGAACCCTGGGTTCTAGAGCTTCTGTCTGACCATTTTGCGGGGCACGGCGCCGCTACGCATCAGAATCTGCCGCGCCTCTTGCTGCAACATCGGGTGGACCTTCTTGGCGCCGACGAACATCCCCAGCAGTTGAGGAGTCATCTCCGCGAGCTTTCGCAGCGCACGCCCCGCTCCCTTCATGTCGCCCACGCCCGCGTACGCGAACGCGCGCGCCCGCCACATTTGCACTCGCATCTCGGCGAGCTCCGGGTCCTCGGGGTTGAACACGTCCAAGAGCTCCGTCGCCTTCTTGCCCTGGCCCGTCCGACCCCAGGTCTCCGCGGCGACCGCCGCGAACATCGCGCGCGTCTTCACGTCCTGCTGCTTGCCGAGCTCCATCTTGTCGACGAGCGCCCGGGCTTCCGATAGCTCGCCGAGCTGAAGATGGATGGTGGCGCGCGTACAGCGCACTTGATCCGCCACGGGCGCCATCTGTCTCGTCAGATCGACCGTTTCCAGCGTCGCGAGCGCCTTTCGCGGATCTTCCTGCATTTCGAGCTGCGCCCGGGCGATCGTCGCCTGTACGTCGCCCTTCTTGAAGTCCGTCTCGAGCCTCTTCAGGGCGTCCTTCCGCCCCTCTTCAGTCTCGCCGGCGGAACGAAGCAGCGCGCCGAGCTCCCGCGACTTGTTGACGTAGCGCACGACCCAGACGGCCGCCGCCGCGGCCAGCACAGTGAGTACGGCGGCCACGATGATCGGAATGATGCTCCAGTGGGCCGTCGCGATCGCGAGCACCCAGACGAGGGCCAACACCCCTCCGACGCGGACGAAGGCCTTCTTCAGGTCGACCGGAGGCTTTTCCGGCGCGTCGGCCGCGGGCTTCGACAGATCGCGAAGCTCGCGCTGCATCGTGGCGATGCTCTTCTTTTTCTTCTTTTGCGCGCTCGGTACGGCTTCAGGCTTTGAGTCGGGCACGACGCGCACCGCTTAGCCCGGCCCGACCGAAGCCGCAAACTGCAGGGCTCAGGCGACGGCTGCCTGCGTCGACGCAAGGGGCTGCGTGGAGGCGATCCGCTGGCCCGCGCCGTCGTTCATCTTCACGCTCACGATCTTCGACACACCGGGCTCGCCCATCGTGACGCCGTAGAGAACGTCGGCGAGCTGCATCGTGCGCTTGTGGTGCGTAATCAAGATGAACTGCGAGCGGTCGGTCATCGACCGAACCGTCTCGTTGTAACGCGCGACGTTCGCCTCGTCGAGGGGCGCATCGACCTCGTCGAGAATGCAGAACGGGGAAGGTCGAATCTGGAAAATGGCGAAGATGAGGCTCACCGCCGTCAGCGCCTTCTCGCCGCCGCTCATCAGCTCAATACTGGACAGCTTCTTTCCCGGCGGCTGGGCGACGATATCGATTCCCGTCTCCAGCAGGTCCTCGGGGTTGGTCAGTCGCAGTTCGGCGCGACCGCCGCGGAACATCCTCGGAAAAATCTCTCGAAAGCGGGTGTTGACCGCTTCGAACGTTTCCTCGAAGAGGCGGCGCGACTCACGGTTCATCTGTTGAATCGCGCGCGTGAGATCGGACAGCGCCTTCTCGAGGTCCGCCTTCTGGGTCGTGTAGAACTCGAAGCGGCGCTGACTCTCCTCGTGTTCGCGCATCGCGTCCAGGTTCACGCTGCCCATGCGTTCGATGAGGCGCGCAAGCTCTTCGATGCGCGCGTGAGACACCTCGTCGGGCGGCGTGCGCATGTGGTAGTCGCCGATGACGCGCGGCAAGTGAAGACCTCGAAACTTGTCGGCGACTCCCCCGAGCAAGTGTTCGAGCGCGACCTGCTTTTCGCGGAGGACGATTTCGTGCCGCTGAAGCTCTTCCCGCAAGGCGTCGAAGCGGGCTCGCATCTCCTTGAACGCGCCTTCGCGTTCGAGGAGACCGCCGCGTAGCCGCTCGAACTCGGCGCGCGCGCTCGTGAGAAGATCCTGCGTCTCGCGTGCTCGGTCGAGCGCCACCTGCAATTGTGCGGTACGCGCATCGAGTTCGAGCGAAGTCTCGGAACGGGCGCGGGAGTTGGCGACGAGCTCCTCGTCGAGCCTGCGGACCCTTTCGTCGAGCTCTCCGGCGCTCCGGGTCAAGCGGAGCGCCGTACCCCGCGCAGCCGCGAGCTTTTCGCGCGTCGCGGCCATGGCGACTTTCCCGGCCGTCACGAGCTGGCGTTGCCCGTCGAGCCGGTCGCGCGCCTCGCCCAGCGCAGCCTCCGCGTCGTGGAGCTCTCCCTCGGCGATCTCGACGCGCGCCTGAGCCTCCGACAGCGCGGCCGCCGCCTCGTCCCGCTCTGCTCCCGCTTCAGCGAGGGCCCGCGCGAGCTCGGATTCTTCGACAGCCAGCGCCTCGAGACGTGCGACGATCCCGTGGAGGCGCTCGTCGGTCTTCTGCAGGTCTTTCTCGGCAGTCACCAGCGCAAGGTCGCGGGCATGCACCTCTTGGCGAGCTCGATCGAGCGAAGCGCCCGCTTGGGCGATTTCGCCACGCGTGAGCTGATGGGCCTCGAGGCAATGGGTGAACACGCGATCGAAGCGCTCGATCTCTTTGGCCAACTCGCGCGCCTCGCGCTTGCTCTCGAGCATCCCGGCCGCGACCGCGTCGCCCTGCCCGCCGGCGATACGCCCGTCGGCATGGACCACGGCGCCTTCGAGTGTCACGAGCGCCGCCCGAACCCCTGAGCCACGGAGTGCGCGAGCGGACGCCAGATCCCTCACCACGATCGCGTCGCCGATCATCGCGCGCACGAGACCTTCGTCTTCGGGAGCAAACCGCAGTCGGTCTGCCAGACGCCCGACAATCCCTTCGGAGAGCGGGGTCGGAAGCTCCCGATTGGCGCCGGAGACGAAGGGCGCGTTCAGCGCTACGATGGAGGCGCGCCCTTTCTTTCCACGCGCCATTTCCTCCAGCAACGCGACGCCGCGTTCTGCGTCACGCACGACCACGTCTTCCAACCGCCCCCCGAGCAGTCCCGCCAAGGCCTGCGTCAGCTCGGGCGGCGCTTCGACACGATCGGCGATTAGGCCGGCGATGCACGCGTCACGCGTACCGACGAGGGCCTTGGTTCCCGCGCCGAGTCCTTCGAGCCGCGCGTGCATTTCTTCGAGCGCGCCGTACCGCGAGCGGCGCTTCGACAGCTCGTTCTTGCTCTCTTCGAGCGCGCGCTCTTGCGTCTGAATCCGCTCTTTGAGCTCGACCAAACGGGCTTCGAGTCGCGTCTTCTCGGCCGCGGTGGCCACCCGACCGGCGCGGGCGTCTTCGACCGAGTGCGTGAGCTCCTTCGCGCGCGCGGCCGTTTCGATGCGCGCCGTTTCGAGCGACGCGCGCTCAGCGCTGAGTTTGTCGCGCCGTCCTGCCATCTCCCCACGCCGTCGATCGAATCCGACCAGCTTCGCCTCGGCGCTCGCGATTTGTGCTTGCCCTTTCGATATCGCTTGCCGTCGTTCCTGGACGCCGGCGTCGGCGATCCTGTGCGCACCTGCGAAGTCGGCGAGCTTGGCGTCCTCCTCGGCGATCCGAACCGATTGCTCGCTTTCTTGCTTCTGGATCGCTTCGACCTCGCGCGCCACGGCAGCCCCTTCGGTGGCGAGCCGGGCGGCGTGTTCGCCCATCTCGTGCTTCTCGCCTGCGGCCTGGTGCTCACGGAGCTCGAGAGACGCGACGCGATCTTTGGCCCGTGCGATGGCCGCCTCTTCGGCTCGAACGGAGTTCTCGGCCCCGAAGCTTGCATTTTGAGCCGCGTCGAGCACTTCTTCGGCCGCGTGCACGTCGAGCCGCGTCGCTTCGATCTCCGCATCGCGAGCGTCGACTTGGGCGCGAGCTTGCTCACTCGCCTCCGATATCCGAGCGACTTCGCCGCTCTCGAGCCGGATCCACCCGACGAGCTCCAAGTACTTGTGCGCGGCCACGTGGAGCTGAAGGTCCTCGAGCTCGTTTCGATACGCGACGAACCGCTCAGCCTTTGCAGCTTGGCGCTTGAGCGAGGCGACATTGCGCTCGATTTCCGCAACGATGTCGCCGACGCGCAGAAGGTTCTGCTGCGTGAGTTCCATCTTTCGCTCTGCCTGCTTCTTGCGGCTCTTGAATTTCGTGATGCCGGCTGCCTCTTCGATGAGCAGGCGCCGGTCCTCCGGCTTGGCGCTGACGATCAGGCCGACTTTGCCTTGCTCGACGATCGAGTAGGCCTTCGTCCCAGCTCCCGTGCCGAGAAAAAGGTCGGTCACGTCGCGGAGGCGTACAGGCGTCTTGTTGATGAGGTACTCGCTGTCGCCGGTGCGGTGGAGACGCCGCGTGACTGCGATTTCGGCGAACTCTTTGTACTCGAGCGGCAGTTCCGACGGCGTGTCGTTGTCGAACGTGAGCGTGACCTCGGCCAGGTCATGCGCGGTTCGCGACTCGCTGCCGTTGAAGATGACGTCTTCCATCGACCGGCCGCGCAAGTGCCTGGCGCTTTGTTCGCCCATGCACCATCGGATGGCGTCGACGATGTTCGACTTGCCGCAGCCGTTCGGCCCGACGATCGCGAACACGTCCTGGTCGAAGCGAAGGACCGTGCGATCGACGAACGACTTGAAGCCGCACAGCTCGAGCTTCTTGATTTTCATCCCTTTACCCCGCTTCGTCGCGACATCTTGTCACTCCCCATACGATCAGCACCACGCTTCACCTGTATCGCCCGTTCGCCTGTTCAGGGCAAGCGTGAAAAAGGCCGGCAGGCGCTCTTCCCCGGGCGCGCTCGAGCCTTCAACTCCTCTGGCACTCAACTTGACAGAGTGCCAAGGGGGCCATACCGGTAAACCCATGCCGACCTACGAGTACGCTTGCTCGGCGTGCGGAAACCAGTGGGAGCAAACCCAGAGAATCACGGAGCCGCCTGTCGAGGTCTGTCCTAAGTGCGCGAAAGCGACGGCACATCGCCTGATCAGCGCAGGCACGAATTTCATCCTAAAGGGCGGCGGCTGGTACTCGGATCTCTACGCCTCGCCAAAGGCAGAGAAGTCACCCGCCGCTGCGGACAAGGCCGAGAAACCATCGACGGACGCAGCGGCGTCGGCCGACAAGTCCACGCCCAAAGCCGCTTCGACCGATAGTGCGAGCGCCGCACCGGCGGCCTCGTCGCCCCCGCCCAGCTCCGCGTCCTCCAGCTAGGACCGCGCGAGAACGCGCCGGAGCCCCCCGAAGACAAGAAGGGCGGCTTCACGCTCCGTCGTGCCGAGACGTCGGCCGACTCGAGCGAGGACGGCCCCACTCACCCTCCCGCGGGGCGGGGTCACGATACACGCGAGGTCGCCGGCCCAAGCCCGTGCTTCGTCGGAGGATTCGAGCCCATCGATCCATGCCGCGTACGAACGCTCGAGTTCGGCGTCCACGCGCTTGCGCCCCGCCAACCAGCGCTTCGCACGGAGAGCGCCCCGGGTCAGCGAGTGGAACAAACTCACGGCTTCCATCCAGCGCTGGATCCGAGCCGGGTCGCGAACCGCGGCTTCGAGCGCGCCGGTGCGCAAGCGAATTTCGTCGAGTTCCATGTCGTCGAGCTCGCGCAGCGAGCCAGGAAAACGTGACGCGAGGTCGGCCATGCGAGCCTGCACGGTCGCGGCACCCTCATGAAAGACATTATCGGCCAGACGGATGGCGAGCAGTTCCCGATATTTAACCAGCAAGCCCTCGAGCTCTTGGGTAGCTGCTATCGGAGCCATCTCCGCAAGGGTAGCGAGATCCCTCCCTCTGGCCATGTCGTCGCCCATACCTGCAAGAAGCCGGAGCCGGGGTTAAGTTTCAATCGTGGCCGACGACAAGCGCGAAGTGGACGACCTGCGAAAACGGATCGCCGAGATCGATTTGGACATTCTCGCGGCGCTCGACCGCCGGGCGGGGGCGGCCAAGCGTCTGGGCGAACTGCGCAGCGATCTCGCGCCGCAGCTACCACTCGGTGATCACGCAGCCGTTCGAGACCTCGTCGCTCGGTCGACCGGCGAAATGTCCGAGGGGTCGCTCCGCGACATATTTCGCGAGATCTTCGCCGCGTGTCTGGCGCTCGAACTGCCGGTGAAGGTCGCCTACGTCGGCTTGGAGGGAGGTCCCGGGCACTCGGCTGCGAGGGGGCGCTTCGGCGCCGCGTCGAGTCTGCTCGGCGTCGAGAGCGCCGCCGCCGCGCTCGACGAAGTGCTCCGGCGTCGTGCGGAATTCGCTGTCGTACCCTTCCAAACCTCGCTCGAGGGAGCCCTTCAGGCCACCATTTCGGCGCTCCTGGCGAGCGACCTTCGCATCGCCGAGATGCGCGATGCCACCTACGACCTCCACTTGGTCGGGCGAACGGAGGCGGCCCACGGTGTCGAGAAGGTCTATGCGACGCCCGCCGATCACGCCCTCTGCGATCGTTTCCTCGCCGGCCGCGAGCCGCGCCTCGCCGTCGTCGACGTGCGGTCCCCGCGAATGGCCTGCGAGCTCGCGGCGCAGGAGACAGCCGCCGCGGCGGTGGCGAACGAGACGTTCGCTGCGCAGTTCGGACTCGTCGTTCATCAACGGAGCATTCTCGACCGCGTGGGGGACCGAGTTCGCTACGCGCTCGTCTGTCCGCGGCCTTCGGGGCGGACGGGTGAGGACTTGACATCCTTGGTGTTTACCGTCGGCGACGCGGCGGGGTCGCTGCTCGACGTGCTGCGGGTCCTCGCCGAGCGCGGGATCAACCTGACGAACATCGAGAGCCACCCCACGCGGAGCGAGGCGTGGAGTTACCTCTTCTACGTGGAGCTCGCCGGTCACTTCACGGACCGCCCGCTCGTGACCGCGTTCGAAGAAATCAAGCGCCGTGCGCGGTCGTTCAAAGTCCTCGGGTCGTACCCCGTGCCCTGAATCAATATCCCGGACCGATCGGTGCCGGCACGTGGGCAGACGGCTGGGGAGTCGCGGATGGCTGCTGCCCCTGCGGCCAGCCGGGCAGCACGCTCGGGAAGGGAGACGGGAAGTTCGTCGGGAACGGCAGCGCGCTCGGAAACGTCGGCAGCTCGCTCGGCAGCGCCGTCGGAAGAAAGAACGGCGGCGGCACGACCGCTCCTGCATCGAGTGCGCCGGAGGCGGTCGGGCGCGCAGACGGCGACGGACGCGGCGTGACGGGGATTGCAGGTTTGCTGGTCGGGACAAGCTTCGGGACGTCGCTGACCGGCGGAGCGTTGTTCGGGGGCATCCCGAGTGCGTCGGACGTCTTTGATTCTTCGACCGCGGTCGGCGCAGCGCCACGCGAGAGCGGAGCCGGCGGGCTGCTCGAGGCCCATGTTCCGGTGGCCACGAGCACACCCACTACACCCACGCCGAGAAGCAGAGGCAACGCCACCATCGCGACGATGACGCCCCTCCCGCGCCGCCGGACGTCGCCGGGGGGAGAAGCCGGGAGAACGGGGGCTCCCGCGTAGGCGGGAGGAGTCAATGCCGTCGCGATCGGCGGGGCGCGGAGCGTGCGGACCGGCGCCTCCTGGGGATCACCCGCATTCATCGCTGGCTCGGGTCCGCTCTGCATGCGCGCGGTCGGGCGCTTTGCCCAAGAGCCGGCCTGCGCGTCGGTCGAGCCTTCCCGATCGGGACCCCCGGGAGAAGCCGTCGCCGTCGCGACTTGCCGCCTGGCCTTCTCGAGCGCGAGCCGCATTTCCGTAGCCGACGCGAACCGAAGGTCCGGCCGCGCTGCCATCGCC
Organism: Polyangiaceae bacterium; assembly: GCA_049578005.1. Lineage (GTDB taxonomy): Bacteria > Myxococcota_A > Polyangia > Polyangiales > Polyangiaceae > Palsa-1150. Next base: position 7,957 of record JBAULD010000035.1, on the reverse strand, counting down.
CGATGAACGAGGCCGGCGATGTCGCGCGGCACGTCTGGCGCCGACTGAATGAGCGGTACGACGTCGCCGCGTTCGACCTTCAGCGCGATGACGTGCGCGTCCTCGCCGTATACGGGACGAGAGCCGGCGATCATCTCGTAGAGGATGACTCCTGCCGCATAGACGTCGGCCCGAGCGTCGACCTTGTCCGCGCTGCGCGCTTGCTCGGGGGACATGTACTCGGCCGTCCCCATGACCACCCCCGCCACCGTGAGTTTTTTTTGCTCCGGATTCTGGCGGCGCGCCTTGGCGATGCCGAAGTCGATGAGCTTGAGCACGGGTCTGCCGCCGGAGAAGGTGACGAACACATTCTCCGGCTTGAGGTCGCGGTGAATGACTCCGAGCGCGTGGGCAGCCTCGAGCGCCGAGAGGACTTGCAACGCGTACTCGCAGGCGGTCGCAATCGGGAGCTTCGCTTGGCGCTCGAGAACGCTCGAGAGCGGCTCTCCCTCGAGTAGCTCCATCACGATGTAGGCTTGTCCGTCCGCGGTTCGATCGACGTCGGTCACTTGAACGACGTGCGGGTTGCGGATTTGCGCCGCGACGCGGGCTTCTTGGAGAAAACGCTCGACCAATCCCGTTCGTCGAGCGAGGTCTTGATGGAGCACTTTGATGGCCACGCGCGTTCCGAGGCCAGCGTGCTGAGCCTCGAAGACCGAGCCCATTCCGCCGTCGCCGAGCAGACGTGCGAGACGATACTTGCCGTTGACGACGCTTCCGATACCGAGCACGACGGCCCCTAGGCTACCGCGCATTTCACCGTCATGCAGGTTGCCGGCTTGGCCTCACGCGGCCTTGCCGAGCTCTCGGCGGCTCAGAATCTCGCCAACCGTGTCGGCATCGGCGATTGCCGCGAAGACCGGCTTCAACGCGTCGTCGTTGTCTTCCCCGCCGAACGCTCCGCTCGGGGCGAGCGCGCGCGCCTGGGGTCCGTCCAAGACGAGGAAGACGTCGTGCAGCTTCTTCCACGGAGCATCGATTACGTAGGCGATGCGCGAGCGATCGAGCGATAGCTCCTCGCTGCCTCGCCGGATGAGCACGCGGCTGTTGGTGACGAAATAGCGCGTGGCGCGCGCCAGGCGGGCGGGACGAAGCCACGCGGCGTAGGCCACGCCGACGGAGACGGCCAGGAGAAGGAGCATCCCGAGCGACGCGCCCCCGACCAGCGCTGCGGCGAGCGCCGGGGGCAGCGCGTGGAGCTGGAGAACCCGCGCGAGGGTCGGGATGGATTTGGCGAGCGAGCGCACGAACGTGATCGCGAGCACCGCGCCCGCAACGGCCATGACGGCCCGTCGCGTCGTCCACGCCGATGCCAGCGGCGCTCCCGACCAGAGCACGCGCTCGCCGGGATCGAGGCGCTGAGCGAGGGGCCGGTCGGAGCTCCCGAGAGGAGCGCTCTGCTCGACCCCGCGGATCGTGGCCCAAAGCCGGTCGGGCGCCTCGATATCGGAGAGCGTGAGCGTGAGCGTTCGACGCAGGGCCCCCGTCGGCACGGCGCGCACGATGATGAGGTCTCCGAACGTCGATTCGTTCGCGTACCAGCGCACGAGCGCGTAGCTGATCTGGTCGATCTCGATCGAGCGACGGAGCGGACCGCGCCGCCAAATCACGTGCCGGTCCGTGACGAGGTACTCCACTTGAGAACGCCACCAGAGCGGGATGCGCCACGCCCCGAGGGCCAGGGTCGCGCACCACGCGGCTAGAAGGATCATTCCGCCGACCGGAGCCGCCAGTGACTTGGCAACGACGACCGCGTAGCAAAGCGTGACCGCCGAGGCGACCGTGCCGACGACGGCCATGACCTTGTTGACGAACGGCACAGTCACCGCCCGGCACTTCCCCCGCCAGAGGATGCGCTCGCCGAAGAGCGACTCACGGGCCATCGTTACAGGGACCTCTCATCAAAGAGTGTGCCCCGGCACGCCGTATGTCCAGGCTCTTTGCGCAAACGCGCGCGCGATTGTCCTCCCAGCTCGAGGATGCCCGGGACTGCGCCAAGCTCGCGAACGGCTCAATTTCAATCAGCGCGGAAGCGGACGCGGCGCGAGGCGGGGCGTCGCGCCGCGGGCATGTGCGCGGCCCACGAGGGCATCGCACAAGCTCGGCATCGAGAAGCCGACGACCGCGGCGGCCTCTGGGTAGTTGCTGGTCGCGGTCATCCCGGGGAGCGTATTGACTTCGAGAAGTGTCACGAGTTCGGGGTCGCCGGCGTCCCCCACGACGAAATCCACCCGCGACAGGTCTCGGCAGCCTAGCGCGGTATGCGCCGCAGCGGCGACGCTCTGCACCGTCCGAAAGACATCGGGGTCCAGGTTCGCCGGGCAGACGTGGACGCTACGGCCTGGGGCATAGCGCGCTTCGTACGTGTAAAAGGGATCGTGTGGAGAAATAATCTCGGTCGGCGGCAGAGCTGTCACCCATTCGAGCTCGAGCACTCCGCACGTGACCTCGCGCCCGCGGGCGAAGTGCTCGATGATCGCGAACTCGTCGATCGCCCACACGGCCTCGATCGCCCGCGCGACCTCGTCCGCCGATGCAGGGTCTTCGAGGCGGGTCACACCGATCGCAGATCCCTGCGCCGACGGTTTGACGACCAACCGCCGACCGACTTCGCGGAGCGCACGCGCCGACGCCTCGCGCGCGTCGCCGCGGCCGACCGCGATCCCGTTTGCGACTCGAAGCCCGGCGCGCTCGAAGAGAACGCGCGACACGCGCTTGTGCATGGCGATCGCGCTGGCGAGGACGCCCGAACCCACGTACGGCAGCCCCAAGACCTCGAGAAGCCCTTGCAACGATCCGTCTTCGCCGACCGCTCCGTGCGCGACCGGAAATACGACGTCGTAGCCGCCGGTGCGAAGGGATTCGGAGAGGTACGCGTCCAATTCGAGCCTCACGACCTGGTGTCCTGCCGACTCGAGCGCTGTCGAGACTCCGAGCGCCGAAGAACGGCTGACTTCCGCTTCGCTGGAAGGCCCGCCCTGCACGACCGCGACCGAGAGGCGCGGGGCGCTGCGCCTCGGCTCGGCGGCGGCCTTCACGTTCGCTCCCTCGCTCCGGACAGATCGACGAGATCGATACCGAGACGCGTCGCGACGTCGAAGATGCGCGGATCGCGGTAGAACTCGCCGAAGCATACCCGTCCGATGCCTGCGTTGGCGACGAGGCGGAAGCATCCCCAGCACGGGCTCGCGGTGACGTAGATGGCCGCGCCGTCGATCCGAACCCCGTTGCGCGCGGCTTGCACGATGGCGTTCGCCTCCGCGTGAACCGTCCGGACGCAGTGACCATCTTCCATGAGGTGGCCCTCTTCGTCGCAGTGCGCAAGGCCTCGAATGCTACCGTTGTAGCCCGTCGCGAGGATGCTCTTGTCGCGCACGATGACCGCGCCGACGAACTTGCGGTCGCACGTCGACCGCGTCGACACTTCGCGCGCGATGTTCATGAAATACTCGTCCCACGACGCTCGAATCCGGGCCATGGCTCGCTTCCTCTAGCAGACATAGGGCGAGAAGAAACCGGCAGGAGGCAGGGGCCGCCAAGAGACAAGATGGGAAGCAATTCATCCCTCCGGCGCTCCTCCCCTTTTCCCGCCGTCCTCGCGTCCCTATCTTGGTCGGCATGAACCAAGTGTCCCCGGTCTCCACCGCGACGGGTGCGGATCGAAACGGAGCCCCGCGCACGGTTGCCGGCGTCTTTCCACGCACGCCGTTTCATTGGGTCGGCGACGGCTTTCGTGTCGCCACGTACTTTCCGAGACCCTCGCTTCCCGCTGATCGCGTGAGCCCGTTTCTCCTGATGGATTACGGGCCGCCGAGCGATTTTGCCCCGCTCCAAGAAGGCAAGCGCGGCGTAGGCTGGCATCCCCACCGCGGCTTCGAGACGGTTACCGTCGCCTGGGAAGGGTCCGTGGCGCACCGAGACAGCGCCGGCAATGCCGGTATCATCGGCCCGGGCGACGTGCAATGGATGACGGCCGGGGCGGGGATTCTCCACGAGGAGTACCACGAGCGCGAGTTCACGCGGCGGGGCGGGCGCATGCACATGATGCAGCTTTGGGTGAATCTCCCGAAGAAACACAAGATGGCCGCTCCGGCGTATCAATCGCTCACGGCGAAAGAAATCCCGGTAGTGACGCTTCCGGAAGGCGCCGGCTCGCTTCGGGTGATCGCCGGAGGATTCGAGGGTGCGAGCGGTCCAGCGCGAACGTTTACGCCGGTAACGCTCCTCGACGTCCGACTTACCGCGGGAGGTCGGCTCAGCTTGCCGCTCCCCAGAGCGCACAATGCGATGGCCATCGTCACTTCGGGCAGTGTCGCGGCGGGAGGCAAAAAGGCCGAGGCCGGCGAGCTAGTGCTTTTCCAGAATGACGGCGAGTTCTTCGAGCTGGCCGCCGAGGACAACTCGACCCTCCTCGTCCTCGCCGGCGAGCCGCTCGAAGAGCCCGTCGTTCAGTACGGACCTTTCGTGATGAACACGCGGGACGAAATCGTCAAGGCGATCGCGGACTTCGAGGCGGGTAAGTTCGGTCGCATCCCGGATTGACGGCAACGCGCGCTCTCGAGCCCACCCCGGCCGTCCTCCTTTCGGTTGGGGCGCATCATGCGACACGTGCGCGCATTCGCGGGTGTCGTGCGACCTATCGCGGAAGCTCGGAAGCGGCGACGCGCGATACCGTTATCCGGCCGTAGAAGCGCACGGTACGCTCGCGGTTTCATAGGAGGGCTCTGATGAACCGAAGAACGCCAGCCGGTACCCGTTCTCGCGCGTGGACCTCGGCATGGCTCGCGGCGGCCTCGCTTGTCGCAGCGACCCTGATCAGCACCCCTGGGCGGGCGCAAGACGCGGCCCCGATCCAGGTGGAACAGCCGCCGCTGCCGAGTTCCCCGCCGCCCCGCTACGTCGTCGTTGCGCGTGAAGACGGTCCGCGCATGATCACGAGGTGGCACGACGGCGAGCCCATCCCTCCCGGCTACCACCCCGCGCAGCGGACTCGAACGGGCGCGATCATCGGTGGCGCCGTCACGCTGGGCAGCCTTTACCTCCTCAACGCCTTCGTCGCCGCAGTCTGGACCGACGCCGCGAAGGCGACTCACGAGAGCAATCCTGTGACCGGGCTCTTCGTGCCGGTGCTCGGCCCGTTCATCACCATCCCCCAGTCGTCGAGCGCGACCGCCGACTTCTTTCTCATTCTGGACGGGATTGGACAAACGACAGGCGCGATTCTTCTGGTTTGGGGCCTGACGTCGCCTCAGACCGTTCTGATGCGAGACGGTTACGCCAAGCCGTGGATCTTGCCGAGACCGATGGTCTTCGGAAAGAGTGGCGCGGGCCTCGGACTCACCGGCACGTTCTAACTGAAGTCCGACCCTCCGCCCCCTGCATCGCCGCCGCCGTCGCCGCCATCGAAACCGCCGCTGTCGTCGTCGTCCCAGCTCGATCCGCCGCCCCCCTCGTCCGAGGTTCCACCGCCGCCCTCATCGAAGTTTCCACCACGGTCTTCACGGAACCGCTCCTCCGTTCGGCCGTGCTCACGCTCTTCGCGTTCGCCCTCCAACTTGCCGAGCTCATATCCCGCGAGGCCGCCAAGCCCCGCACCGATCAGTCCTCCGCCGACTGGACCCATCCCGCCCTGCATCGGCGTTCCCGGATAGCCGGGACCCGGAAACGGACCTGGTCCGTAGCCCGGCGGAGGACCCATCGTGCCGTACGGATCCGGAGGGCCGTAGGCGGCGCGCCGTCTCGCAAAATAAATCGCGATGCCGATCGCCCCGGCTACGACGATGAGAAGGAGACCGGGGCTGATGAGCGAATGACCCGGAGCCGGCGCCACTGCGGTCGTCGCCGCTCCGGCGGAAGCTGCGGCTGCGCGGAAGATAGCGGCCGCGCCTCCCTCCCAATCCCCGTGGCGGAACGCGTCGTTCCCTGCGCGCTCGATCGCAGGCCAATTCGACTCCGCGACGTGGCTCCCGGTCCCGAAGTGCACTTGCACCTGGTGGTGCTGCGGGTCGACGCCAACGGCGACCATGCCGGGCTCCGTGACAGAAGCCACGAAGCGGCCGAGTTCCCTCGCGTCCGGGTACTCGCTCGTGAAGGCGAGACGCGCATCGAAAGGCGCGGCGGCGACGACGGACCGCAGCTGCGTGACGGCCTCTGCCGACAGCACGTGCGCCGAATCGCGAACGTGAAGCGTTCCGGCGTGAGCCGTGCGCGAGAGCGTAGCGGCCCAGAGGACGAGCGCGGCAGCCAGGAGCAGAACGCGGGTGCGCAAAAGGGATTTCATCGCCGCGGTCAACGTAGGGACGCCTGCGAAAAGCGCCAGCGGCCGCCAGTACCGCCAGAGCGACCGAGCTCGTGCGCCGGCGCGATGAGACGCTGCGGGAATCGACTGCGGACCTTGAGCCCACCCGGACACGCCCTACGTTCTCTCGAGAGGGCCGCTGCATGGCACAAAGAGTCGACCTGCAACCTCACGTCGTGGTCATCGGTGGCGGATTCGGTGGGCTAACGGCGACCCAAGCGCTCGCCCGATCGCCGGTGCGCGTCACGCTCATCGACAAGACCAATCATCACACCTTTCAGCCGCTTCTTTACCAGGTCGCGATGGCCGGGCTTTCCCCGGCGGACATTGCGCAGCCCATTCGCTCGATCGTCCATCGGCAGTCGAACGCGACCGTTTTGATGGCGGATGTGTCGAGCGTAGACCTCGCCGCGCGCACAGTGAGATTCGACGACGGCGGAGTCATGCCCTGGGACTTCGTGATCCTCGCCTGCGGCGCGGACACGTCGTACTTCGGTCACGACGATTGGGCGAAAGCGGCCCCGGGGTTGAAATCGCTGGAAGACGCCGTGGACATCCGCCAGCGGGTGCTCCTCGCGTTCGAGCTCGCGGAGCGGGAAGCAGACCTGAAGCGGCGCCAGGAGCTCCTGAGCTTCGTCGTCATCGGCGGCGGTCCAACGGGCGTGGAGCTCGCCGGCGCCCTTGCAGAGCTGGCGCGGTTCGTGCTCGACCGAGACTTCCGAAGCGTCGATCCGTCCGCGACGAAAGTGACGCTGCTCGAGGCCGGTCCCAGAATTCTCGCGTCCTTTCCGGAGGACTTGTCCGAGCGCGCCATCGCGCAACTCCACGAACTCGGTGTGGAGGTTCGCACCGGCGCTCGCGTATCGTCGGTCGAACCCGGCGGTGTGCGGCTGGGCGAGGAGCGCATCGCGTGCTCGGTCGTTCTCTGGGCTGCAGGCGTGCGAGCGAACCCGCTCACGAAGACGCTCGGCGTGGCCCTCGATCGCGCCGATCGCGTGATCGTGAGCGATGACCTGAGCGTGCCGGGGCACCCGCGGGCCTTCGTCATCGGCGACGCCGCGCTCGTTCGCGGAAAGGACGGTAAGCCGCTTCCTGGCGTGAGCCCGGTTGCCATGCAGGAGGCTCGCGCAGTCGCCCGGTCGATTCAGCGGGCCGCCGATGGTCAAGAGTCGACGGCGTTTCACTACGATGACAAGGGATCGATGGCAACCATCGGGCGCAGCCGCGCCGTGGCGATGATCGGCCGAATCCACTTGTACGGCTTTATCGCGTGGCTCGCGTGGCTACTGGTGCACATTTGGTACCTCATTGGCTTCAAGAACCGGCTCGTCGTGATGATCAACTGGGCTTGGTCCTACGTGACGTACCGGCGCGGCGCTCGCTTGATCACCGGCTATGCGGCGCCGGATGCCACTCAGGCTCTGCGACTCCAAAGCAAGGCCCGCGTACAGACGGATGGGGTCCACGAGGTCGATCCTGGCCGCGAGGAGGTCGCGGCGCGCCAGAGTCACTGACAGCAAATCGTGATTGGGTTCGTGAGCTGAGTCGTGGCGGTGGACGTTCCCGGCATGCAAGTTGTCGTCTCGTTGACGCTATATTGAACCGAGAGCACATTACTGC
>JBAULD010000034.1:0-2353 GCA_049578005.1 Polyangiaceae bacterium | reverse complement strand
GCATCGGCAATTTGCTTCGCTTGGAGATCCATCTTGCGCGAGGCCGCGTTGATGAGCTGCGCGCCCTGCCTGAACGTCCCCGGAAGCCCACGAAGGAGGACGCGTCGAAAGAACTTCCCCTGGCTGGCATAGTCGAGGGACGCCTTGGCCTCGCGGACGAACGCATCCGTCACGTCGAGCAGATGGTTGATCCCGTGCACCATGCGGCCGACGTCGCCCCCCGCGCTGCAGCCGAGCAACCGCGCTTCCAAGTTGCCGCGGGCGGCTTGCTCACACACGTCCGCGGCCTTCTTCATCCACTCCCGGGCCTCGTGGTCGCTCGCCGCGACCGGCTCCTCGTCGGAGGGCGTCGGCGCCCGAAATGGGACGGAGCTTGATTCGCCCATCATTTTTCGCGGTTTCCTTTCTTATCCGGAGGCGGGGCTCGCCAGCGAAAACACGAACTCGTCGTAGGCAACCCCCGCTTCGGCGAGTGCCGCGGTAAGGAGCGTCGTGGACGCGTCGATCTCCTGCCACTTGGTCGGTTGCCTTTGTTCCTCGGCGAGCAGGCGCTCGTAGAGGGGGACGATTTTGTCCACCGTCCCGTTCTCGGGTTTGCGTCGACTCGAGTGGTATCCAATCGGCTGCCCGTCGGCCCCGAAGGTCGGGGTGACGTGCGCGAGCACCCAATAGTGATCGCCGTTCTTCGCGAGGTTGAGCACGTAGGCGAAGACTTCGGATCTCGCCTCGAGAGTGTCCCAGAGCAGTTTGAAGACGCACCGGGGCATCGCAGGGTGCCGGAGGATGCTGTGCGGCTTGCCGATGAGCTCATCCTCGAGATAGCCGGACACGCGCACGAAGACTTCGTTCGCATACGTGATCTGACCGCGAAGGTCTGTCTTGCTGACGATGATCTCCTCGTCTTCGAAGGTTCGTTCGACTCCTGTGGGATTGGGCCGCATCTCGCTTTTCCAAAGAGACGGCACTCTCCTGACCGCTCTTTAGGCGTCCCCGCTCCGCGCGCAAAAGATGCGTTTTGATCCGTCGAATCCGTGCTTAAGCTCGTTCATGAATCGACGTCAGGCGCTGCACGCAATCGGTGGCCTCTCGCTGGCCGCGTGCACGCAGACAAGGAAGACAAGGAGTAGGGCAATGGAATCGCTAACCTCCCCCGTGCCGGCAGGGAGCAAGTCCTCGAAGATGCCTGTCGTCTTCGCGGCCCACGGAGCCCCCGTGCTACTCGACGATGCGGTCTGGATGGCGGAGCTGGCCGAGTGGGCCAAGGCGATTCCGAAGCCGGACAGCATCCTCATGGTTTCAGCCCACTGGGAGCATCGTCCGGCGACGCTCGGGGCGACCCGACCCGTGCCGCTGGTCTACGATTTCTACGGGTTTCCCGATCGGTATTACGCGACGAAATACCCCTCGCCCGGCGCCCCCGAGCTCGCCTCGCGCGTCCGCGATTTGCTCCGACAGCGGAGCATCTCCGTCGAAGACGACGCCGACCGCGGCCTCGACCACGGAGCCTATGTGCCGCTGGTCGCGATGTACCCGAAGGCAAACGTCCCGGTCCTTCAGCTTTCGATGCCTCGCCTCGATCCCCGGGAGCTCTTCGAGCTCGGAAGGGCTCTGGCGCCGCTGCGAGAAGAGAAGGTTCTCGTGTTCGGGAGCGGGTTTCTCACGCACAACATGCGGCATGCATTTCGTCCGGGCGTTCCGCAGTGGGCGCGCGACTTCGACACTTGGGCCGAAGACGCGCTCTCGCGTGTGGACGTCGACGCGCTCATCGATTTCGAGTCGCGGGCTCCGGCGGCTCGGATGGCGCTGCCGACGTGGGAGCACTACGCGCCGGTCCTGGTGGCGGCGGGCGCCCTCGGCGACGATCGGCCTGCCGTGACGTTTCCGGTGACCGGCTTCTGGATGGACGGGGCATTTACCAAACGATCCGTCCAGTTTGGTTGAAGAGGGCAGCCGCGATTCAGACGCCGCCGTACCACTCGTAGCCGAGGTTCTCCCAATAGCCGCCGGTCGGTTCGGGCAGAAATCGGATCTCGTCCAAATACTTCACGCCCTTGTACCCGAGCTTCACCGCGCCATACATGCGCAGCGGCGCCCCGTGGGCGGGCGTGAGGGGCTCGCCGTTCATGCCGTACGCGAGAATGCTTTGGGCATGCTCCGCGCTCTCTCGATCCCACGACGAGAAGTACCCGTTGTCGAAGGAGCGAAACTCGACGAACTTCGCCTCCGGATGCGCGCGGGCGACGCGCGCGACTTCGGCGAGGGCGACGCCGTGCCAGCTCGCGACCGCCGACCAACCTTCCACGCAGTGGTGACGGACCCGCATGTCCGTTCGAGTCATTCGCTGCAGGTCGGC
>JBAULD010000033.1:0-2293 GCA_049578005.1 Polyangiaceae bacterium | reverse complement strand
CCCGTCATGCTCGGCGATCCGGAGCCACCCGAACCCGAGGAGGTTTGGCCCCCCGTACCGGACGCATTTGAACTCGAACCCCCGGTTCCCGCGACGCCGGAGCCCGACCCGTTGCCCGCAGCGTTCGTGCCGGAGGAACTCGATCCAGTGGTGGCGCTTCCTCCAGAGGAGCTGGAGTTCCCCTGGTTTTCGGTGGAATCGGCGGAGCTTCCGCACGCCGACACAGAACCAGCCAGACCGCAAACCAGCAGGAAGGTCGTTCGAAAGTGCATGGTGGTCGACATGCAGTAGCGGATGGTGCGCTAGAGAGCTCACGGTTTCCAATTCGAAGGCCGCTCGACCGGCTGCCGACCACGCACGGGTTGGGCGACAGGAGGATGCTTCTGCGTCGCCTCGCCGCCCGCGGGGTCCGGTGCCCTGCCCCGGGGTTGGGGCGCCCCCGACGAGCGACGGGCCGGAAGAACCGGCCCTTCCCCCGTGGCACTCGTTTTGCGAATCCGATCCGCTCGTTACGAAATTCGAACGCGTCAGGAGCTCGTCATGGACATTCCGGAATTGCTCGGCAACGCGCGCGACGCCATTACCGTCAAGCGCGTGTATGGGGACCCCTACGAGAAGGATGGCGCGGTGCTCATCCCAGCTGCCATGGTTCGAGGCGGTCTGGGCGGCGAAACCGTGGCCGCAACGGGAGCGCCGGGAAGAGCCGGCGGCGGCTTCGGAATGGTCGCCCGGCCAGTCGGCGTCTTTCTCTTTAAGGATGGGCGGCTTCGGTGGCGGCCCGCCGTCGACGTCGATCGCGTGCTGCGGGTCGCTTTGGTTGGTCTCGCGATTCTCGGATCTGTAGCAGTACGGCTCTTCGGTCCACGACGACGGATCATCGCGATTCGCCGGCGGTCTCCACGACGAAGTGCCCAGGCTTTCTTGGCGCGATAACGTTTGCGGGCGCCTGGTTGAATCACGGGTCAGCGTGGGAAATCGGCGGTTCGGAAAGGGAATGTGGCCATCACCGACGTCACGGCTCGGCGCAACCGCTGGTCGTCGATTCGATCGGGCTCGACTTCCGCCCGGGCGGAGCCATGCCACACGAGCTCTTGGGTCGCAGAGTCGAGGACGTCGATGACGAACGCTCCTTCGATGAAGTCATCCTCTTCATCCTCCTCGAGCCACCGGGGCGCCGGATGAGGATGGGAGATTTCTCGTTCCCGTCGGCCGGCGGCGACGCGAATCAAAAGGTCCGGTCTGCTATCGGCGGCCTGCACGTAGCCCTTGCTCTCGAGGAGTTGGGCGACCTGCTGCCGAACGCGGCGGCCGACCTCCGCCGAGCGCGAGCGGGCGGACGGAGGAACGCCCTCGGTGGAGTCGAAGGCGAACGTTCGGTAGTCAGCGAAGCGTGCCGTGGGTGATTTTGCGCTGTGAATGCTGACGGTCGGTGCGCAGAAGACAGTCCCCAACGTGAGGAAAAGGAGGAACGGGCGCCATCGGAAGGCCATGCTCGCGCAGAGAGCATCCGCCGTACCGCCGGCCTTTCGTGCGCTGGCTCGGCGCAAGCGCCCTGATCCCCCGCAAGGAATTCGCTTCCGCGCACGCAGCCCTCCACACCGGACGATGTCCGGCTTCGAATCAACCAGCCACGCGGTCAGGCGACCTTCGTCAGGGTTCGAGACCAAGGAGCGGCTGCTGCCACCCGGGCCGCTTCGAAGAGCTCCGTGCCCGGTATCGACAAGTCCGCCACTTCGACGTAGCGCGCGCCTTCGACGAGGGCAAGCTTGCACGCAAGGGCGACGAGCGAGACCATCGTCGGTTCGACGGCACAGACGGGGTCGAGCGCGAAGCGTCCGACGAAGGCGCGGCGCATCGGCAAGAACGGCAGTTCGAGCGTCTGCATGACGAAGAACGCTCCGCCGCGAACGACTCCACGGTCGTCGATCGAGACGAGGACAGCGGGGTTGGCAGGCTTTCCAGCTGCGTCCGACGCGGCGCCCCCATCGGCGGGATTCACAACGGCGTCGGTGCCGATCGCTTGCGCACTCGCTCCGCGCGGAGGATCGAAGCGGACGTCGCCGGCTGCGCGGCGCCGGGCCGCGAGCATCCCGTCGAGACGCGCGATGGCCGATGCATCGCTGGAGAGAGCGACGCGCGCCACCGGGCAGCCGGGCCAATCGATAGTCATCCGCGCTCCCTTCGCGGCCTCGACGCGCGCGCAATAGCCGATGACCCTATAGCCGAGCCTCTCGTAAAATTGGCGCGCCGGATTGGGCTCGAGGACTTCCGCAGCAAGGACACAGGGCGACCC
>JBAULD010000032.1:0-1839 GCA_049578005.1 Polyangiaceae bacterium | reverse complement strand
CACACGCTCGATGTACGTGCGCTCGAGCCTGTCGAGGGTCACGACTTCGCTCAGATCGTTTGCTTCGACAGCGAACTTATCCACGCGATAGCCTCGTATTCTCTCGGGGAGATCGTCGATCATGATGCGGTCGTAGCGCGCAAAGGCCACGGCGCATTCGATGCAATTCTCTAGCTCGCGCACGTTGCCGGGCCAACGATAGACCATGAGCTTTTCCGCTGCCTGAGTGGATAGTTCGAGAGGCTGCTGACCGTTGCGAGCGGCGTGGCGGCCGAGGAAATATTGAGCCAGCTGGAGAACGTCGCCGGCACGCTCACGAAGCGGCGGCAACGAGATGCGTACGACATTGATGCGGTAATAGAGGTCTTCTCGGAATCGCTTTTGATACACTTCCTCGTCGAGGTCCCGATTGGTGGCCGCGATGATACGCGAGTCGAACGAGGTCTCCTCGTTCGAGCCGATGGGCCGTACCTTGCGCTCCTGCAACGCGCGGAGCAGCTTCACTTGCATGTCGAGGGGCATCTCGCCGACTTCGTCGAGGAATAGGCTGCCGCCGTTGGCCTTGACGAACAACCCCACCCGCGCCGCTTTTGCATCCGTGAATGCCCCACGTGCGTGCCCGAAGAGCTCGCTCTCGAGCAAGTTCTGAGGAACCGCGGCGCAATTGATGGAGACGAACGGCCCGGCCTTTCGTGCACTGGTGTCGTGGATCCGCCGAGCTATCAGCTCCTTGCCGGTACCCGTTTCGCCCTCCACCAGAACCGTTGCGTCGCTATCCGCGATGCGTGCGATCGTGTCGAGCACTCTCGCCAGCGCCGGACTGGAACCGATCATTCCAGGAGGCATCGAAGCCGCCTCGACCTTCGCTCGGAGGCGCTTGACTTCCGCACTGAGCTGCCTGTGCTGCAGGGCCCGGGCAAGGACAAGCCCCAGAAGCTTGACGTCGATGGGCTTGGTGAGAAAGTCGTACGCGCCGGCGCGCATGGCGCCTATCGCGGTATCCAGATTGGTCTGCCCCGTCACGATGACGACAGGAACGTTGGGTTGGATTCCGGCTACGCGCGAGCAGACTTCCAATCCGTCCATCTCCGCCATGAGAACGTCGGTCATGACGACGTCGAACGGCTCGCGTGCCAAGAGCGCGAGAGCCTCTCGCGCCGAGGTCATCGTGCGGGTCTTCAGGCCCTCCGCCTGGAGCGCCATGGCGAGCACTTCGCATCCCTCTTGCTCGTCGTCGATTACCAGGGCGCTGCCGTCCATGGCCGCGGAGCGTAGCAGACGGGGCGCCCTGGGGAAGGGCTGATTGAGTGGTCGAGGTGTACGTAAGCCGCAGAGTCCGCCGACCGCGAGCGCGGGCATCTACGTTGCACGTGGCGCCGCCTTCACCATGCAGACCTTTCGGTGCACTTGCGGAACCCGCATCTTCTTCGAAAATTCCCGGTGCCTCAATTGCGAGCACGAGTTGGGCTTCTTGCCCGACGTGCTCACTCTCGTTCCACTCGAGCCAAACAGCACCGGCGAATTCCCGACTCCGCATGGACCGTGGAGGAAGTGTTCCAACTACGTCGACCACGGCGTCTGCAACTGGATGGTACCGAGCGGCGCCGCCAATGCCCTTTGCCGAGCATGTCAGCTGAATCACGTCATACCTGATCTGTCGCAGCCGAAGAATCGCGCGCTCTGGAGCGACGTGGAGAAGAGCAAACGCAGGCTCCTCTACACACTTCGACGGCTAAACCTCCCATTGCAATCGAAGCAGGAGAACCCGGAACACGGCCTTGCGTTCGACATTAAGGCCGACGCGGGGTCGGCGCGGGTCTTGACAGGACACGACGATGG
>JBAULD010000031.1:0-2286 GCA_049578005.1 Polyangiaceae bacterium | reverse complement strand
AGGCATGGGGCGCGGCGGCGACCCTCGAAACCGAGGGCACGACGGCGGGAACGGACTGGTCGGCCGAGTCCACAGCAGCGGCGACAACAGGCGATGTCACCGGAGCCGCCCTCGGCGCGCTCGCAGGGCTCAGGCCCGCGACGACGGGCGAGGTGATGCCGCCTCGCTCGGAAGCCACGACGCCAGCGGCCGCGGCGGCTGGTTGTCGATGAACCGGCGCTTGGGTTGCGGCCATCGCCGGCAACGCCGCGCGCACGTCGGGTGGCGGGCTGAGTCGCAGCAACCCGTTCAGGCTGTCCGGAACAGCGGTCAAACGGCTGAGCCGCTCGAGGAGCTCCGGGGCGTGGATGTCCAAGAGAGCAGCCAACGACTGCACTTGCTCGCACAATCGAACCCACTCGTCGACTCGCTGCATGCCCCGTTGCACGAGCGCCGAGGTCGTGCCGGAGACGACGTCTTCGTTCGGGATCGGCTTGAGCTCGATGTCGAACGACGCCTCGCTCCACATGAGGGCCCGAAAAACGGCCTCCTCTCCACGCAGGGGTCCGAGCTCGGCGTCGATTGCCTTGCCCTCTCTGAAGTACACGTGCGCTTCCTGCAGGGCGTTCCGAAGATGAATGACGCCCGTCCGGCGCGTGACTTCGAAGTTTCGCAGCAAGTCGACCAACGCAAAATCTTGCGTAGACCCAATGAAGCGGTTGCGGTCGAATTTCGATGAATGTCCCCCCGCCACGTGCTCCCGCGTACGCCGCGCGAATACCAAGTTGATGCGCGCGATGAGCTCCGCGAGAAACACCGGCTTTGCAAGGTAGTCTTCGACGCCCAGTTCGTGCGCACGCCGCCGGTCTTCGAGGGATTCCTGGCCGCCGAGAAACACGACGGGCGTGTCCGAGGCTTCTGGGCGCTCCCTCAGGGTCCGAACGAGAGCATATCCGTCGAGCTTGGGAAGACGGGTGTCGGTCAGGACCAGATGCGGCGCGTTCGAATCGACCTTCTCCAGTGCCTCGAGGCCGTCGACCGCGGTCGTCACCTGATAGCCCGCCTTTCGAAGGCTGACATCGAGCACACAAAGGCTGAGCGGATCGGCGTCGACGAGAAGTAGTTTTTTCATGGTCTGAAACTTAAGTCATCATCATGCTCTATCTGCGTCGCCAGGCAACGGCGCCGATGTTTCTTTCGAAGAATTAGCCATGGGCGCGTGCTTTGCCAACGGAAACGTGTAGCCTCCGCAGATTGGCGGTGAGGCTCCTGGGTGGACTTCGGTACGTCCTCTTTCTCTTGAAGAACAGGCCGTTGAAGAACTTGCCCACCTCACCTCGGCCCCGGCGGCCGCCTCACTTCTTGTAACCGCGCTGAGCCGGGCTCCGGATCTCAGGACTCACCGAGCCACCAGCGCGGCTTCGCTCGGGGACCGTACGTGAGTCCAAACTGTCGCATCGCGCGATCTCGGATGAGTTCCACGGCTTCGGCCGGCGAATCCGTGACGCGCCAACGGTCCACGTCGGCCGCGTCGATCGTCCCAGTCGCGAGCAAGCTCTCGCGGAGGTAGTCGAGGAGCGGTGTCCAGAAGGACTTGCCCATCAGGACGAACGGAAACTCCTTCATCTTGCCCGTCTGGATGAGCACCGCGGTCTCGAAGACCTCGTCGAGTGTGCCGATGCCTCCGGGCAAGGCTACGAACGCGTACGAGTACTTCTCGAGGAGCATCTTGCGCACGAAGAAGTAGCGAAACTCGACCCACCGATCGAGGTAGGGGTTGGGCTTCTGCTCGCGAAGGAGCGTGATATTGCTCCCGACCGAGTAGCCCCCCGCTTCCTTCGCTCCACGATTCGCGGCCTCCATGATTCCGGGGCCTCCGCCGGTCATCACGGTAAACCCTGCTTTTGCGAGCCTCGCGCCGAGGTCTCGCGCGAGGACATAATACGGGTGATCTTCTTTGAACCGCGCCGAGCCGAAGACGGTCACGCACGGTCCGACGAAGTGCAGCCGACGAAAGCCCTTTATGCACTCGGCGAAAATGCGCACCGCTTGGCCGAGCTCGACTGCGCGCGGCTGCGGGCCCCGGAGAAAGCGGCGTTCCGACTGGTCTCTCGTCGCTTTCCCCCAGCACTCGGAGGAATTCGTCGGGGGAAGCGGTGCGACGTCAGTCATGGCGAAGGGATCCTTGCGCAACGGAACCCGTAGGCGTACGCGCCGTTGTCGGCCGGGGGGTCCGAGTGCCGGGTTGGAGGAAAGTCCGTCGTTCCCCGGTTGAAGTCGCCGCCTCGGGTCGCCCTCAACGGAAGA
>JBAULD010000030.1:0-1841 GCA_049578005.1 Polyangiaceae bacterium | reverse complement strand
CGATGCATGACCTACGCTCCCCGCCCAGGAAAGAGCGGCAATCTTAACCGGTTTGTTGAGCAATCTGAATGACCGCATTTTCCCTTGCGCCCGAGGTACGCGTTGCATCATTACCGCCGCAACGGGTGACGCATGCAAAACTGTTAGACTCGTCGGCCGTCCGGCAACTCCCGCGCGATATCAACCTATTGCCGGCCACCGTAGCGAGTCCGATTTCATGAAGTTTACCGATCTGTCGGTGCCCCCGGAACTGATCGCTGCGCTCGCGAAGCAACAGATATCCGACCCCAGCCCCATTCAAATCGCCGCAATTCCACCGCTCGCCGCGGGGAAGGACGCGTATTTGCGTGCCGAGACGGGTACCGGTAAAACACTGGCGTATCTGCTACCCCTCTTTTCGCGAATTGATCCTGCGCAAGCGGCGACCCAGGTCGTGATCGTGGCGCCCACCCACGAATTGGCCATTCAGATCCATCGTCAATCCTGCGAGCTTGCGATAAATGCAGCCCGCGCCATCCGCTCGGTGTTGCTCATCGGCGGTACGGCGACCGACCGACAGATCGACAAGCTCAAGGCCAAGCCGCACGTCGTGGTGGGTTCACCCGGACGCATCGTGGAGCTCATCGAGCGGGGTAAGCTCAAGACCGCGCACATCCGCGCCGTCGTGATCGATGAGGCGGACCGGTTGCTGAACGACGAAAGCCTCGATTGGATTCATAAAATCGTCAGCGCGGCCCCGCCGTCTCGACAGCTGATTTTTGCATACGCAACGATCGAGCAGCAGACTCGTGAGGTCTTGAAAACTCTGGCGCCGGACGTCTTGATGCTTCGCGGCGGCGCCGCCACGGTGAACAAGAACATCGAACATTTGTATCTGGTTTGTGATGACCGGGACAAACCGGAAATGTTGCGCAAGCTCCTCCATGCGCTCAAAGTGCCACGCTCGATCGTGTTCGTGCATCGCAACGACGTTGCGGAGGAAGTCGCCTCGAAGTTAACCCATCACAAACTGGCCGTTGCGGATTTGAATTCCGAGCTGTCCAAGAGGGACCGGAAGCGGGCGATGGATGGAATTCGCAACGGCACCATCCGCATCATGATTGCATCCGACCTCGCGGCCCGCGGACTCAACCTACCCGACGTGACCCACGTCTTCAATCTCGACGTACCGACCATGAGCAAGGCCTATCTGCATAGGGTCGGCCGCACTGCGCGCGCGGGCGCGAAGGGCACGGCCGTATCGCTGGTCACTGAAATCGAGGCCCGCCTCATCCGTCGATACGAGCAGGACTTGGGTATCTCGCTGCAATGCATACGAGTTCATAACGGCGAAATCACCTCGTCCGGACCCCGTTGATCGGACTACTTCTTGGGAGACGGTACATTCGTTGAATACATGTCGCGCAGCAGCTTCCACTTCCCATCCGCGTGCTGCCAGACGACGACGTACTTGCCATGGTCGAGCACCTTGCCCGCCTTGTCGCGCAAATCATACTCGCCAACTTCAGTGGCCGTTGGCCCATGACCGTAGATCTCGATGGTTTTGAGGGCGATGGCGGCGACCCCGGAATCCAGGGCTCCCTGCCAAAATTTCTGAATCGCTTCCGCGCCTCGAATAGGGTCGCTGCCGGCCGGCATCACTTGTGCACCCGGCGCGTACAGCGCCGCCAGGGCCGCCCCATCGCCCTTGGCCACAGCCGCTGAGAACTGGCTGTTGGCCGCCTCTATGGCACCCTTTACGCCGTCGGCATGAGCCGCCGGTGTCAGACAGGTGCACGCGATAAGGACGAAAGCGGAAATCAGACCAGTGAGTTTCATGATGTGTTCCCTATGTTGTTGTA
>JBAULD010000029.1:0-2895 GCA_049578005.1 Polyangiaceae bacterium | reverse complement strand
CAGCAACTCGGCTACGACGTGCGCGTCGGACGAACGGGTCCGGAGGGGATCGCCCTCGTCGCAGAATCGCGCACGGATGTCGTGTTGTGCGACATCGGCCTGCCCGACATGGACGGATTGGAGGTGTGCCGCCGCATCCGGACAGTAGTGCCTGACCCGCCCGTCATGGTGGCCATGACCGGCTGGGGAAGAGAGGAAGACCGGAAGCGGACGCTCGAGGCAGGCTTTCATCATCATCTCGTGAAGCCCATCCGGCTCGATCAGCTTCACGGCATTCTCCAGTCGATAGGTCCGAAGCAGTCGATAGGCGAAAAAGCTCGAACCGGCTGAATGTCGCCGAGAGACTCCCTGAGAGAAGTGACCGACGGCGGACCGCGTAGCGAATGCCTACAAACATTCTAGTCTCCAGCGCTTGTTGCCTGTCGCCGTATCGACGACATAAGGAGGCTGACAGTCCTCTTTCGTGGGGCTGGTCTCCGGCTGGGAGTGCGGTGGAGACGGGAGGGGCGCGGGCGGCAATCGGTGCGCACTTCGGTGCATTCCGACGACTGCAGTTGCGACGACGAGCGGGGTCGGCGCTGGCCTGGACCTCGTGACGAACTCTTGAAGAGCCGCCCGGTCGGTTCGGTCTCGTCGATCTTCCCGCGCTACGCCGACCTCCGGCACGGGGGATGGAGCGAGCACGGCATGGGGCGGCATGTTCGGTACGCGGACGGGAGGAATCGGGGGACTTGGGGGAGCCTGTTTGGGGGCCGCGGCGGGTGCCGCTACGTATACAGGCAACGCGCGCACGCCGGGCCGTCCCGTGACCATCCAGACTGTGCCGGCCACCGCAATGCCGAATGCCAAGACTCCGACGGCCGTTGCGCCACGGCTTGCTCGGTGACCCGAGAGTTTCGCGCCGGAAGCAGCGCAGAGCGCCACGGGCCGAGCCGTGGTCAAGACCTCGGCATGGTGAGAGCTCACGCGCGGCGGCCCTGGTAATTCCCCGTCGACAGGACCATTGAATCGCGTCAGATTCCGCGGACTCTCAAGGGGATGGCCGCAAAGCGCCTGATAGGCCTGCTGAACAGCCTCGTTCATCGCGGCGGCGCTGGGCCATCGCAGCTCCTTCGAGAATTCGAGTGCTCGGTCCACGACACGCGCGACGGCGGCTACCACATGCGGCGCTACGGACGCGAGCGCGGGCGCGCGCCTGTTCAGCGCAATCCGAAGCTCGTTATCCACGGTCCCAGCATCGTGGACACCCCGACCCGAGAGAAGGAAAAACATCATCGCGCCGCAAGCCCAAAGGTCACTCTGGGCATCGACATCTTTGGAAAGGCCACGGGCCTGCTCGGGCGGCATGTATGCCGGCGTTCCCACGACCATGCCGGTCTGCGAGCAATTCGACTTGGTGCACATCTCGGGCAGCTGCGCGATTCCGAAGTCGAGGAGCTTTACTTGTCCTGTGCGCGTCAAGTACACGTTCTCGGGCTTGAGGTCGCGGTGAACGATACCCTTTGCATGCACAGCCGCCAGCACGCACAAGAGCTGATGGATAATCAACAGCAGTTCGTTCTGCGGAATTCGCCCACCGCGACGAACGCGCCGCCCCTCGAGGGTCTCTCCGTCGAGGAGCTCGGTGACCAGAAACAGCGACCCGTCCTCCGCCGTGTCGTCATCGATGACCTTGATGACGCCGTCGTGCTCCACAGCATTGGCGATGAAGCCCTCGCAAAGGAATCGCTCTCGTACAAACGCGTTGGTCGACATTTCGGGGTGGAGGAGCTTCACTGCCCCGCGACTGCCGTTGCGGTGCGTTGCGGCATAAACGGCGGCAGCGGCGCCGACGCCGAGCAATGCGTCGAGTCGCCACTTGTCCCGCAGCGAGGTTCCCACGCGCTCAAGTGCCCGCTCGAAGAGCGGATCTGCACCGCTCTCCGGCGATGCGTCGCTTGATAGCTCAGCCGCCTTCGCCAATATTTCGGAATAGTCCGACATTTCGACTTCACCGTCCTCACGCTTCGCATGACTACCGCCGTATTATCTGCTGAACGCAAGAGGCGGGCCGACGGCGATCCGTCACGCCGTGGGGTGGGGTGGCGTTTGGTCAAACACCTGCTTGCTATCGCATCACTGCGGGCAGCCTGAGTGTTTCGCGGGCCTCGGAGCGCCAAACGGCGCAGGGACCATTGTCCTCGAGGCATGTCACTTTGCGTGCCGCACGACTCGTCGAAGCGTGGCTTTGCCTCCTACGGATTCGACGTCGCCGTGTCCTCGTCATACGGATTCGTCTCCGACGTGTCCACCTGAGCGCCTCGGCCTGCGTGGTCTGGGCCGGAAGCCTCCGGCGCAAATACTGGGACCGGATATACGTGCACGCGCGGCGAAACCACGGATTGGGTCGGAATGCGTCCGAGCGTCGAGGCAGCCTGCTTAGACATTGTAGCCGCGATTGCCCCAGTGCTATGGGTTGCGGCTGGGCTTGGAGTCGCGCTCGCCACTGGAGGCGTTGCGGCTGGGCTTGGCGCCGCGCTCGCCACTGGGGGCGTTGCGGCTGGGCTTAGCCCAAAGCTCGCAATCGCGGGCGGGTCCGGAACTGTCGTGACCGGCAAAAGCGGGATCAACGGCGCGCTGGATGCCGCCGGCGTCGGCGCCTCGACGATTGCCGCGGCGGGAATGTGCGACGGGTCGCCGATCACTAGAGAATGCACCAAAAGAAACGCGCCCGTTCCAATCGCGCCCAATACGAGCAAAGAGCCAAGTACCGCCCTCGTGGATAGGCCATCCGCATGCGACGTGACATAAGGCCTGCGCATCCACGCCGCTTCTAACTCATCCATGGATTCGGTATCGGAGGATCGCCTCGAGGACCTGGTGGCGAGATCATATTCAATGGGATTGTGCATGTCG
>JBAULD010000028.1:0-7200 GCA_049578005.1 Polyangiaceae bacterium | reverse complement strand
GCCCCCGTCGGTGGCAGAAGCTTCGAGCGGGGCCGCGGACGGCACCCGAGCCGCGCCCGCAGCCCCGTCAGCGGCCAGCTCCTCGTCGGATGCAGCGAACGGCGCCTCCGCTTCGCGTGCTGAGATGGCGCCGGTCGAGGCGGTGGAAGGCGCAACGGAGGACGGGCCGGGAGCCGAAGCGGCGCACCCCGAGGCAGCAATCGTCAACGCGAGCGCGGCGAAAAAGGACGGTCTCATGTCGCCGGCACTATTAGCCGCCCAACTCCATGAGCGCGGGCTTAAAGCTTCACCGAATCGCGTGCCGATCGGTATGGCGGGCTCTCTCATACCCAAGGAAGAACGCCTGGGCTCGTTTGGCCCCCGCATTGCAAACCACACAGTCGCAATCACAAGCGGCAGGAGGGCTCATGCGCACGTCATCGGTAAGGAATGGAGTCATCGTCAAAGTCTGCGTCGCACTCGGCGTTGTCGGGAGCCTCGTCGTCCAGTCGCGGATCAGCCGGGCGGCGTTCGAGGCGCCCGCGCCGAGTGGCCCCGGTACCGAGCAAGTAGACCAAGAAGGACAGAGGAAGGGCGTCGTGCCGGGGTGGGAGGCAAGCGGGGCACTGGGCACCGGCTTCTCCGACACGTACGGCGTCGGTATCGGTGGGCGCGTCGGCTATACGCTGCCGGTCGGCGTTTACCTCGGAGGACAATTGCAGGCATACTGGGGGCAGAACAACGGTGGCCAAACGGGGCACGCCACGTTCGTGGGCGCCGAAGTTGGATACAAGATCTATCCGCTCAACACGCTAAGCGGGCTCGAGTTCCGTCCCTACGTCTTCGGCGGTCCGGCGTTCATCTCGCAATCGACCAGCGACGCGCCCTACGTCAAGAGCAAGACGGGGTTCGCTGTGCAGCCGGGCGCACTGACCCTATTCCACATCGGCCAGGCGTTCCTAGGAGCCGACTTTCACTTTCTCGCCACGCCTTCTCCGTTCGGCGCCGCTCTGCTGGGAAGCGCCGGGGCCGGGTTCTGAGCGATGGCCCCTTAGACGTCTTTCTCGTCGCGCACACGTGCGGCCTTGCCCGCGAGGTCGCGCAAGTAGAAGAGACGCGCGCGACGCACCACGCCGCGGCTGACGATGTCGACTTTCTCGATGCGCGGGGAGTGAGACAAAAAGATGCGCTCGACGCCGACATTGAAGCTGACTTTGCGGACGGTGAAGGTGCTTCGCGCGCCCGCGCGATGGCGTTTGATGACCACGCCCTGGAAAACCTGGGTGCGCTCCTTGTCGCCTTCCACGATGCGGTAGTGGACGCGTACGGAGTCCCCCACCCGGAAGTCGGGGAGGTCCGTTCGCAGGAGCTTGGACTCTAGCTCGGCGAGCTTGGGGGATGTGTGCATGGCGACTTCAGCGAGGGGGCGGCCTTAAAGCACGCTCGCCGGCCCCTGTCAAATACCGCCGCTCCGTGGAATGGCAGCTTGACGGGACGCTTGCGGCTCGTATTCTCCGGCCCCCCGCATGAATCTCCAACCCGGCATCTTTGGCCGTAAGCTCGGCTGCACACAGATCTTCCTCGAAGACGGAAGTGTCTCACGCGTGACTGTGCTCGAAGCAGGGCCGGTCGTTGTCCTCGCCAAGCGCACACCCGAGAAGAACGGCTATACTGCGCTCGTGCTCGGGCTCGAGGAGAGCAAAGAAAAGCACGCGAACAAGCCGGCAATGGGCTTCTTCAAGAAGGCGGGCGCCACGCCGAAGCGGTTCGTCAAAGAGCTGAGATGCGCTCCGGAGTTCGCGGCGAAGTGGGAGGTCGGGCAGACGCTGAAGCTCGACGAGATCTTTCAGCCTGGCCAGCTGGTCGATGCACGGGGCACGACGCGTGGGCGGGGCTTCACCGGGGTCGTCCGGCGATGGGGCTTCGCGGGAGCGGTCACGACGCACGGTACACACGAATACCGGCGCCATCCCGGTTCGATCGGGACGAACATGACTCCTGGCCGGACGTTACCGAACCTCAGAATGGGTGGTCAGTACGGAAACGAGACCACTTCGATCCTCAACATCAGGGTGGCCCGTGTGGATGCGGAGAAGAACATGCTTCTTCTCGAAGGCGGCGTCCCGGGTGCGCGCAACGGTTTCGTCCTCGTCCGTCAAGCCGTCAAGACGAAGAAAAAGTCCGCGAAGCGCTAAGGTAAGGTCCGTAACATCATTCTTCGCTGCACCAGCAGCGCACCCGCTGCAAGACCGCCGAGGTCGATATTCTCGGGGCGGGCGTTTCGAACTGCACGTCGCCTCGTGAATCGCGACCGGGCAGTAGCTCGGGAGCGCTCGCAACCCGAGGCGCTTCCTCAGAAGTGAGTTCGAACGGATCGACCAGCGTTTGCATGGAAGCTCCCGGAGACACGGGGCGTGACGGAACCCTCGACACCGTCACCGGACCCTACGCGCATGCAGGTGGACGATCGAGGCTCATTTCGACGAGTTCTGCCAGGGCCTTCGTTTGCACGCTAGGTTTGTGCCTACGACGCAATGTCTCGTCGCAAGAATCCCTACGCCAAGCCGGATCACTTCACTCGCGCGGCAAAAGACGCGGGCTTTCCCGCGCGCAGTGTCTTCAAGCTCGAAGAAATTGACCGGCGGGCGCGCCTCTTTCGCAGCGGCATGCGCGTGCTCGATCTCGGCGCCGCGCCGGGAAGCTGGTCGCTCTATGCGCTGACGCGGATCGGTACGGCCGGCAAGCTGCTCGCGGTGGACCTTGAAGCCCTCACCGTGCCGCTGCCGTCCAACGCGATTTTTGAGAAGGCTGACGTCTTCGCCCTTGCAGACGCGGTGGCCTCCCGGTTTGCCCCGTACGACGTGGTTCTCAGCGACATGGCCCCGAGGACGACCGGAAGCCGTCCCACCGATCAGGCCCGCAGCTTCGAGCTCTTCATGCAGGCGCTCGTCGTTGCCGCTAGGCTCGGTGGGCCGGGTGGCGCATTCGTGGGGAAAATTTTCATGAGCGACGACCTCCCTCTGGCGCGCGCCGAACTCCGGCGACACTACGCGACCGAGCGGCTTATCCGCCCCTCCGGCACGCGCGCAGTGAGCACCGAGATATTCGCAGTGGGCCAGGGGAAATTGCGATGACCGGTGTGCGCGCCTCGCAGCTGTTGGCGGGTCGTTTCCTGATCGAGCGCGAGGTTGGGCGGGGGGGCGTTGGAGTCGTGTACCGAGCGCTTGACCAAGTGAGCAACCAGACGGTCGCTCTCAAGGTCATAGCGCTTCCGGGGGTCGACGGCGGGGAGGAGGCGCGCTTTCGCCGCGAGGGTCGCGTGCTCGCCGGCCTTCAGCATCCGGGCATCGTACGCGTCGTCGCGTTTGGGCAGCTCGACGACGGCGAGCCCTTCATCGCGATGGAATGGCTCCACGGAGAGGACGTCGCAAAACGCCAGCAGCGCGCGCCCCTGTTGCTCGGGCA
The DNA here is from genome assembly GCA_049578005.1 of Polyangiaceae bacterium. Classification (GTDB taxonomy): domain Bacteria; phylum Myxococcota_A; class Polyangia; order Polyangiales; family Polyangiaceae; genus Palsa-1150. The sequence goes on along the minus strand of JBAULD010000028.1, from coordinate 3,756 downwards.
GAGTCTGTTCGTGGGCGCCGACGTTTGCGAGGCGCTGGCAGCTGCGCACGACGCGGCAATCGTGCATAGGGACGTCAAGCCCTCGAACGTCTTTCTGGTCGGAAGCGGAGCGGGGGAAGCGGCGTCCTTCGAGGTAAAGCTAGTCGACTTCGGCGTCGCTGCGGTCGAGGACGCGAAGCTCACCCGGACGGGCGCAATCGTCGGGACGCCCGCTTACATGGCGCCGGAGCAGGCCCGCGGAGATGGCAAGATCGACGGCCGCGCCGACCTCTACGCGCTTGGTGCGACGCTCTTCGAGATGATCACCGGCCGCCCGCCGCACGTAGGTCCGACCCCTATCGCCATTCTCGCGCGATTGGTGACGAGCCCGGCGCCTCGGCTGTCGGAGGTATTCCCGGATGTGTCTCCACGTCTCGATGACTTGCTGGCTCGCCTGCTGGCCACGTCGCCGGCCGAGCGCCCCAACTCGGCAAGTGACGTGGCCCGTGAGCTGCGAGAGCTTGCCGCGGACCTCGGGAGCGGGTCTAGCGATCGGCCGACGCGCAGCCAGCAGCGCGACGCTTCGACAGCGAGTCTCACCACCGGCCGAACGGGCGGTACGCGCCTCGTGACGTCAATCGTGGCGACGTGTGTTCCCAAGGGGCCCGCACGAGCAAGGTTGCTGACGCACCTGCGCTCGCGCGGCGCCGACGCTACAGAGCTCGGCGGCGATGCGATCGTGGCACACCTGGGGGTTCGCAGAGCACTGGGCGACGAGGCGACGCGAGCGCTCGATCTCGGATTGCGCATTGCCAAGCTCAGTGCGTCGGTCGGCGTCGCCACCGGTCGCACTCGCATCGACCGGACGCGACCGACCGGCGACGTCGTCGACCGGGCGTCCGCCCTCGCGCGGGACGCGAAGCGCGGGCAGGTGCTGGCGGATACGACGACCACGGAGCTGACACGTGGTCGACACGAGCTCCAGCTTCGGGGCGACGGCAGCGCGGTCGTCGGCGTTGCGCTTCGCGGCCGGCGCGAAATCATCGGAGGGGCCCCCTTCGTCGGGCGCGAGGCCGAGCTCGCCCAGATCGTCGCGGGGTTCGAGCGGTGCGCCGACGACAAGACGCCGATTGTGGTGACCGTCACAGGCGCCCCTGGAATCGGGAAAACCCGACTTCGCCGCGAAGCGCTCTCGCGCATGGCGAGCCACCCTAGCGCTCCCCGCATCGTGCTCGCGCGATGCGAGTCGTTCGCGAAAGGTCACGCGCTCGGTGTCGTGGGAGACGTGGCGCGAGCGCTCAGCGGAGTGGCCAAGGGAGCGCCCCCACAAGAGGCGTTCGACGCGACCGACGTGCTCATCGCCCTGAGCGAGGCCGAGTGCTCCGACGGCGCGCGGGAGCTGCTCGCGCGCCTCATCGCGAACGAGGCGCTTCCCGAGATTGACGATACGCGCGGGGCCCGCGATGCGCTCTGGCTAGTGCTCACTGACATGACGGTGGGACTCGCCCGCCACAACCCTCTGGTGATCGTGCTCGAAGATGCCCATTGGGCGGACGTCGAGAGCTTGTCATGGCTGGACCATTTGCTCGCGCGCGCGGCGGAGCGGCCCCTCTGCGTCCTGGCCGCGGCGCGCCCCACGCTATGGCGCGACGCCCCCACCCGGTTCGAGGGGCGCGACCACGTGCGCATCGAGCTCCGGCCCCTGTCCCGAAAACACGCACGGATGATCGCTTCCGCGCTCCTCGGCGAGAGGGCAACGGGCGCGCAGGGAGAGGCGTTGACTGAGTCGATCGCGCAACAGTCTGCAGGGCTGCCGCTCTTCGCCGAGGAGCTTGCCCGAATCGCGGCAGCCGGGCGCGATGGCTCGGAAGCGGCGACGATTGAGGCTGCGATGCAAGTCCACCTCGACGCGCTTGATGCGCGTGGGCGCGACGCAGCGTCGAAGCTCGCAGTCTTCGGTCAGGTGGGATGGGACCTCGGACTCGAGGCGATCGGTGTGCCCGACGGGTCCGATGCATTGCGGGAGCTCGCGGCCGCCGAAGTTTTGGTCGAACAGGCCCACGCCCGGTTCGTTGGAACTCGCGAGTTCGCCTTCAAGCACGCGCTCATGCGCGAAGTGGCCTACTCCTCGCTCGGCGACGACGCGCTGCGCGAGTACCACGCTCGGTGCGGCCACTGGCTTGCGAAGATGGGAGAGGATGACGCCATCGTAGCCCGTCACCTCGATATCGGAGGCGACGGGGCCGCAGCGGCGCTGCATCTCGAGAAGGCTGCGCGGCGTGCACTGGCGGCCCACGCGCTGCCCGAGGCCGTGTCGCTTGCCGAGAAGGCGCTCGCCTATGCGGAGGACAAGCCGACGCAGTTTGCGCGCGCGCAGCTTCTCGACGAAGCGTGGAGCCGTCTCGACGCACGCGCCGGCGAGCGAGACACGGCCGTGCGAGCAATGCAGGAAGCAGTCCACGACGAGCCGAGCAGCGTGCGCGCGCGGGGGGCCCGCGTGCGTTACGAAGACGCGTGCGGAGGCGACGCCGAGACCAGTGCGCGCCTCGAGGAGGTCCGGCGCTCCGCTCAGGGGGCCAACCTGTCCGACGAGGAAGCTCGTTGCGGTGCTGCGCTCGCGGCGCGATACGCTTACGCGGGGGAGCTGGACCGCGCAGAAGACGTAGCGGGCGCACTCTTGGCGCTGTCGCGGCGGCACAACATCGCGGCAGCGGGAGTGGACGCGTGGCAGACGCTGGCGGTGGTGCGGCAAACGCGCGGAGAAGTGGCCGCAGCTCTCGAAGCGAGGCGCAGTGCGGCGCGCGCCGCGAGCGCGGCGGGGCTCAAGGCGCGCGAGGCAACGCTGACGATCAACGTCGGCTTCGCGCTTACCACGGTTGGCGCCAGTGCCGAGGCGCGGCTTGCCATCGAGAGCGGCATCGCGCTGGCGCAGGCGATCGGCTCGCCGGGAGTCGAGCGGCACGGAAAGATGGTCCTACTCTGCTGGGCGGCGACGTTCGGCGCCGATGGTCCACTCGACGGTCCCCTTGCCGAACCGCGGGCCACCGCCAGCGCCGCACTGGCCGGCAGCTGGGTCCCGCACGACCGGGCGACGCTCGGCGTTCTCTTTTATCGCGGGATGGAGATGCTACGTTTTCCGGCGGGCGAGGGCGATGCACGGACTCTCTTGAAGATCGCCGCTCAGGGTTATCGCGCCACCAAGATGCTCGACGTTCTTCCCGTAGCGCTCGGGCTGTGGGCCGAGGCCGAGCGCCGGTGCGGCGACGCGACACAAGCGAGGGCTCTCGCGAACGAGGCGGCTATGCTTCTCGACGATGGCTCTCCGAGCCTGCTCAACGAGGCACCTGTATTTCTTGCGCTCCACGATGCCTGCACCGATCTCGGCAAGCTCGAAGAGGCGCGGGGCGCTATCGCGCGCGGCGTGCCGAGCCTGGTCAAGCGCCTCAAAGGCCTCGGCGGTACGCGTTACGCGCGCACTTTTCTCACGCAGCTCGCGCCGAATGCTGGACTCCTCGCGGCGGCCGAAGCCTACGGACTCTTGCCGGGGGACGCAATCGGTGCTTTGACTACCGAAGTCGACGCCCTCTCTTCGGAGCCCGCGGTAGCGTAAAAGCCGCCTGCGGCCGGTCTCTGGTAAGCTCCGCGCCGATGAGAACGACGATCGCCGCGCTCCTGCTCGTCCCGCTCGCGTTGGCGTGCGACGAGTCCAAGAATGACAAGCCGGCCGCCGCGGCGCCGAGCGCATCTGCGGCGGCGCTTCCGAGCGCGACCCCCTCG
>JBAULD010000027.1:0-8630 GCA_049578005.1 Polyangiaceae bacterium | reverse complement strand
CGCCGCTCGCGGCCGATCACGAGCGTGACCAGCTCGCCCCGGCGCACCGACTCGACGGTCGAGCGCAGGTCGTCGAGGCTCGGCAGCCTCAGCCCGTTGGAGGTGTCGAGCTTGACCTCCAGCGTGTCGACGACCTCGCGCACGAGCGAGGCCAGGTGCAGGCGCAGCCACGGGACCGACCCGAACTGCACCGCGTGCGTCATCTCGTGCAGCGTCACCCAGTGCAGCAACTGCTCGCCATCGACCTCCAGGCGCGCCGCGTCGGCGCCTTCGGGCCGATCCATCCTGGAGTCGCCGACGCCTTCGACGTCGGCGAAGGCGTCGTGGTCGTCGAGTTCGACCTCGAAGCGCTGGCTGCGCTCGGGGTCCGGCCCACGACGTTCGCGGCCTTGCCGCGCTTTCCGGCGACGCTCCGCGACATCGCGGTCGTCGTCCGCGACGACGTTTCCGCGGGCGATCTCGAAGCGGCGGTTCGCCGAGCGGCCGGCGAGCTGGCCGAGGAGGTCGCGCTCTTCGATCGCTTCGTTGGTGAAGGCATTCCCCCGGCGCACGCGAGTCTCGCTCTTCGCGTGGTGTACCGAGCACCGGACCGCACACTGACCGATGCCGAAGTCGACGAGCGCCACGCCCAGGTCGTGACCGAAATACGGACGCGGTTCGGCGGGCAACTTCGGGAGTGAGAGCGGCGATGGCGACCGCTCCGGCGCGCACACTGGTTGGCTCGGTGCTCTTAGGACGATGGCGCCTGGTGAGGCGTCTGGGCGCCGGAGGCGTGGGTGAAGCCTACGCAGCCGAGCACGTGTCGAACCGTGCGCCGATGGCCATCAAAGTCCTTCGACCGGAGTTCACGTCCGACCCGCTCGTGGTCGCACGCTTCGCCGAAGAGGGTCGCGCGTGCACGCGACTGATTCATCCGAACATCGTCCGCGTCGTCGAGTGCGCTACGGCGGAAGACGGGGCGCCTTACCTGGTGATGGACCTACTCGAGGGAGTTCCCCTCGCCGCGTATACGCACCACGGCGAGCGCGTGCCCATCGCACAGGCCGTGCCGATTCTGCAGGGGATCCTCTCGGGGCTGGCGGCAGCTCATGCCCAGGGGATCGTCCATCGCGACCTCAAACCCGACAACGTCTTTCTCGTAAGGCAACCCGGCGGAACGTTCACGATTAGGATTCTGGATTTCGGCATCGCGAAGGTCATGGACGCTGCCGGGGGCATGGGTAGTCGGACGCGAAGCGGCGTGCTGCTCGGGGCTCCGGCGTATATGAGCCCCGAGCAAGTGAGAGGCGCGGGCGATGTCGACCAACGATCCGATCTGTGGAGCGCGGGGGTCATCTTCTACGAGATGATTACCGGTCGGGTCGCTTTCCCGGCCCCCACGGAGTACGCGCGTCTCAAGGCGGTCGTGTCCAACGAGCCCGAACCGACGGAACGGATCGATCCTTCGCTCGCCGCCTTCGGTCCATTCGTCGCGCAAGCCCTGAGAAAGAATCCAGATCACCGCTTCCCGTCGGCCCTGGAAATGGGGCGCGCGCTCGCTGCGGCGACCACGAGCGACACGTTGCGGCCCGCTGGGCGCGAGGGCCCCGCGGTTCCGTCGGGTACCCTCACCCGATTGCCTCAGGTGTCGTCCGAGCTTGCATTCTCTCCCGATGCACCTTCGTCGGGGACATCGGCGCTTGCGCATACGGCTCCCGCTGCGCTCAGTCGCCCGGAGGATGGGTCGGCTCGCCGGCAAAGGCCGGGAGGAACGCTCGCGAGCCCCGGAACGCCGCTGTCGGCCGTGGAGCGGCCGCATGACGTCACCGTCGCCGCGATCGGCGGGACGCTCCCTTCGAAAGACCTACCGGTGATTTCGAGCGCAGAGACAAGCAGAGGGAGAGGCGTCCCTCAGCCGGTCGTTCTTTTGCTCGTCGCGATCTCGCTTGCCGCTGGAGTCTTTCTCGGATGGCTGCTCGCGCACTCCGCCTGATCAAGAAGGCGTCCGGCTCTCGGGCTTGGCAGGCGCGTTGTACGTGTAGGCGTGCATCGCCGAGACCAGCTCCTGGAGGAGGTCGCGCGCCTCTGGTTTGCCCTTCAAGTGGTTGAGAAGGAGGGCCGATACATCGCTGAACGCCTTTTCGTACGCCACGCCTTCGCGCGTGCGCGCAGCTACTTTTTCCCGTCCCGTGGTCAGATCCTCCTCGAGCGCTTCGGCGTAGCGCGCGAGCTGGGCGCGCAGCTCCTCGATTTGACGCCTGAGGTCCCTCGCTTGGGCGTCCTTTGCGACGGCCTTTTGCTCGTGCTCCTTCAAGAGCTCGCGTTTCGCCTCCACGAGCGCCGCAGTCGCTCCGGCTTTCTCGAAAATGGTCCTCAATTGCTGCGCCGACCCGCTTGCGTGGTCGGCGCCCTGCTTGGCCTGCAACTGGGCCCGCTCTGCCTGCTGAAGCGCATCGCGCAGCCGCGCAACCTCCACCTGCTCTGCGGACTGCTCGCGCAGCGCTCGCGACTCTTCGTGCGCAAGCTCCTCCACTTTGCGTCCGATCTCGGCACGGAGCGCGCGACCGCGCCGCTCGAGCGCCTCGAGCTTGCGGGTGTGACTTGCGACCTCGCCTTCCAGGCGCGTGGCGCGCGCAGCAAGATCCCACGCCTGCAAGCCGGCAGCTTGCACTTCCGCGGGCGCATTGCCGCCGGGATACGCGCGCGAAAGCATTCGTGAGAAGAGCGCGGCGCGGCTCGCCCACTCGATGACGCCCTCCGATTGAGGAGGGGGAGCCGGCGGCGGCATGGCGTTTTCGCCGGTCGCGGCGATTTCCCAGGGCGTGTTCGGCAGGCTCCGCTGGAGAGACTTCAGCTCCTCGTGCAGGTGGTGGGCGTCTTGGAAACGCTTCCGCCTGTCCTTCTCCAGCAGTTTGACGACGATGATTTCTGCCGCCGGCAAGACGTCGGGTTTGATCGTGCGCGGACGGGGGGCAACAGCCGTGCGCTGCATGTCGAGCAGCGTTTCCCGGTCGTCGCTGCGGAACGGGAGTTGTCCCGTGAGCATTTCGAAGAACAGCACGCCGAGCGCGTAAAGATCGCTCTGCGCGTTCGCCTCTTCACCGCGCGCCTGCTCCGGGCTCATGTACTCGGGCGTGCCGAACACCGCTCCCTTAGGGGCAAGGCGCGGATCCATCGCCAAGTGCGCTAGACCGAAATCGAGGATCTTGACGAAGTCCTTGCGACCGCCACGAGTGGTCAAGAGGATGTTGTCGCTTTTGAGATCGCGGTGGACGACGCCGAGGTCGTGGGCGCGAGCCAGCGCGGCGCACATCTGCTCGAGGATGTCGACGCCTCGAGCCAACGGCATCCCGCCTCGCGCGAGCTCGCTCGAGAGCGACGTTCCGACGAGGTACTCCATCACGAGGTAGAGCTCACCGTCCTCGGTTTCCCCGATATCGTGGATATCGATGATGTGAGCGTGGTCGACGCGGTTGGCTGCGCGCGCCTCGCGAAGCATCCATGCTCGAAGGTGCGTCTCGCCACGCAAGTCGGGCCTAATGAGCTTCACCGCAACCACGCGATCGATGAGGACGTGGCGGGCGCGATACACGACGCCCATGCCCCCTTCTCCGATACGCGCTTCGAGACGGTAACGGCCCGCGATGACGCGGCCGAGCATCGGATCCGTCGGCTTGGACGGTTGAGCAAGTCGCTGTGCCATGACCCTCCGTGCCGCTCGAGCCTTCCCGCTCGCGGCTCCAACAGAGGATGATACCAGGGCGCCCAGCCCCGTGTCGTCAGGGAACGGAGCGCTCTAGAAGATCAATTCCAAGACCGGCATGCGTAGCTCGGTCTCTGCGCGCATTCCGTACTGGCGCTGCTCGGCGGGCGAGAACACAGGACGTACATCGGGGACAGGAACGCCGAGCCGCACCCCTTCGTCGCTCACGCCGACCAGCGAATCCAGCGGCGGCGTGGACCCCGCAGGCCTCGCCGCGGGCGCCGCTTTGGACTGAGGCGGCGTAGCGGGCGCGGCCGGGGACGCCGGAGGGGGAGGTGCGCCCAAGTCGGTGGGCGTTCCCGTTACGCTTCCCCCCGGCGTTCCAGGCTCGGCGGCCGGGGCCGTCGGAGCGCGGTCTTCCGTCGCGCCCTCCTCGGGGATGTACCGCGTCCCGTTGAGAGTCAGCACGATCGCCGGGATCACCATCGCCAAACCGAGCGCGAGCAGGTACGTCGGCGCTTTGCCGTCGTCACTGCCGTTTCCGATGAAGTAGCCGCCGACGCCACCGCCTCCGGCTCCGACCAATGCACCGACGCCGTATGCCCATCCCGCATGAACGCCGGCCAGCGACTCCACGCTCGTAACGAGGCCGGCGCCCGCGAGGGACCCGCCGACGATTCCTTTGCCGATCGACGCGTCGTCGGCGCGGGCCTCGCGAAGCGGCGCCCCGAGGATCGTCGCGCCGAACAGTGCCGCAGTCGCCAAGGCGGCCGAGCGTAGCCTTTTGTGGGGAAGGGCCATGGCAGTGTCCTCTCGTCTGGTCCTTATAGGTAGTTCGACCCTAACACGACGTTCACGCTCTAGCGGCGCCAAAGGTCGGGGCAACCATGCTACGTGCCCAAGAGTGCGCTGGCTCTCACTCCCATTCGCGCTCCTCGCAGCGCACGTCACGGCCAACGTGGTCTGGATTGGCGCGATCCTCGCGGTCGCCGCCTTCGGTGCCGGCGCAGCGTCGTCGACGGCCCCAGCCGAGATCGGCGGTCTTGCTCGACGTGTCTATACACGGCTCACGCTGCCTGCGTTCGCGGTGAGTTTCTTGGCCGGGCTTGCGCGCATCCTTCTCGACCCGAGCGCCTATGCGCACATGCCTTGGATGCACGCGAAGCTCACGCTGGCCCTCGTGGTCATCGGGCTCCACCACGTCATCGGTGCCCGCGTCCGTCGCATCGCAAAAGGAAACGCCGATGCCGGCCGGGGCCTCGGTCTCCTGGCGCTGGCGACGTTGGTGTTCGCCGCCGGTGCCGTGATGCTCGGCGTGGCCAAGAGCCTTCCATAAGGATCGTCCACTAGTCGCTGGCCGTCCGACTGGCAGTGAACCGAAGGCTCGCCACGGCCAGGACCAGCTCGGCGGGGTCAATCGGTTTCGCCAAGTGCGTCTGAAATCCTGCCGCGAGCGCCTGCACGCGATCTTTGGCCCGCGCGAGCGCAGTGAGCGCGACGGCGGGGGTGCGGCCGCCCGCTTCCTGAGCCAAGGCCCGCACGCGACGAATGAATGCGTAGCCGTCCTGGTCGGGCATTGCGATGTCCGACACGATCACGTCGGGCTGCCAAGCGCGCATCGTTTCGAACGCGGCGTCCACGCTTCCGACCGCCCGAAGGTCCCCTCCGGCTGCCCGGAGCGCCGTCGCGAGAAACTCGCGTGTATCGCGATCATCGTCCACGAGGAGCACCCGGGCTCCTTCGAGCCGGGCATTGGCGCGAGCGGTCTCCGAAGCTGGAAGCGAAGGCATGCTCGGTGTCTCGAAGACCGGAAGCTCCACGACCATTTCCGTCCCCTTGCCCTCGCCCTCGCTGAGAGCTTGGACCCGACCTCCGTGCGCCTCGATCACGTGGTGCACGATCGACAGGCCCAGACCGAGTCCGCCATACTGCCGCGTGGCGCCCCCGTCCGCCTGCTTGAAGCGCTCGAACACGTGAGGTAACGCGTCTTGCGGAATGCCGATTCCGTTGTCTTTGACCGAGATGCGCGCGGTAGCGCCCACTCGCTCGAGACCGAGCTCGATGCGCCCCCCGGCGCGCGTGAACTTGATCGCGTTCGCCAAGAGATTCCAAACGACCTGCTGAAGGCGTCGCTCATCGCCGAGGACCGTGACCCCTTCCGGCGCCAGTGACAGCCGGGTCTCGACGCCCTTGGCGAGCAGCGTCGGCCGAACCGAATCCACCGCGGCGTCGATCACCGACGAGAGGTCGACGGCGGACGTCTCTAGGTCGAGCTTTCCGCTGACGATGCGTGAGACGTCCAGCAGGTCGTCGACCAGTCGCGCCTGAAGCGTGGCGTTTCGCTCGATGGCCTCGAGCGCCCGCTCGCGCGCCTGGCTGCTACCCACCATGCCGTGGCGAAGCATGCGCGCCCACCCCAAGATGGCCGAGAGCGGCGTACGCAGCTCGTGCGACACAATCCCCAGAAAGTCGTCTTTCAGACGATTGCTGCGTTCGAGCTCCTCGCGGCGGAGTTGCTCCAAGGCATAGAGGCGAGCCCGCTCGAGCGCTTGCGCGCACTGGTCGGCGGCGGCTTCCAGGAGCGCCAAGCGCTCGTCATCGACCGCTTCGTCCGGCGGCAACTCGAGCAGGAGCGCCCCGATCGCGTGGCCACGAATGAGGAGCGGAAGACACAGCCGGTGTGATCCAGGGCGCACGGGGCGCCCGGTCCGTGCGCACATCGCCACCGGCGTTTCGGAATCGAGCGGCAACCGGGCGGCGCGAACGGGCACTCCCTCGTCGCACGCTCTCTCGAGAAGAACGTATTCCCCCCCTTCGTCGGCGACGATGAGGAGGGACCCGGCGTTTGCGCCGAGTGCTGAGAGCCCCATCTGCATCACGACGTCGGCTACCTGATCGGGAGTCATCGTCTTCAGGAGTGCGGCCGTCAACTCGAGAAGCCGCGTCATCCGTTCGATCGCGGATAGCTCCATTTCTTCCAACCTTGAGGTGGAGCGCTGCGCCCGCGCGGTCAAGCAGCCGCAGGCTTGGGTGTTCACCGCTCAGGGGGAAGAGCAATGTCGCCCCCTGGCGGTCGATCTTGGCGCTGGATCGGCGGGAGGTCGGGAGCCTGGGGCTGCGCGGCTGCCGCCGACTCCATCGCGCGCCGGAGGTTCGAAGCGTCGGTGCCGAGGCGCGGCGACTGAGGATCTCCGAGGTCCGCCAGGACGGCGTCTCGATAACGAGAGACCGCCACGACCTGCCGATCGAGCGACTCGCTTGTCGATAGATCGGTCGACGCGGCGCGGATTCCCTCCAAGTCACGGATCTGAATCTCCGCCGCGCTGACGAGATCCTGGGCTTGTTCCCTGCTCGTCGGCGGGGGCTCCGCTCCTTGCGACTCTTCGACGCCGGAGGCTGCCGGTGGAGCGACCGCCGGCGGCGCCGTCGAGTTCGCATCCGAGCAGTTGGCGATTCCGGCGCCGGCGATCGCGGCCGCCCCACAGCATGCAAGAGCAAGGGCGAGTCTCATGTGTCTACCTCCGCTCCGCTGGGAAAGCACCGTTCGTTCCCGGGCGGGGTCATGAGGAGCCGTTAGGCAGGGCTGAGCCGTCCGTGCTACTCGTAGACGGTTGGAGGGTTGGCGATGACCGAGCTCGGTCCGGTCCCGGTTCGCGAAGGGGAGCTCGTCGCGGGCAAGTATCGGGTCGGAGGGGTAATCGGCGTCGGCGGGATGGGGGTCGTCGTGGAGGCTCTCCACGAGCAGCTCGACAAGCGTATCGCCATCAAGTTCGTCCGCGGCGAGGTGCTCGGTAACGACGAAGCCGTAGCGCGCTTCCTGCGTGAGGCGCGCGCCGCGGCCAAACTCAAGAGCGAACACGCGGCAAAGGTGCTGGACGTCGGACTTCTCGAATCCGGAGTCCCGTACATGGTGATGGAGCTCCTGGAAGGCGCCGACCTCGCACAGACCCTCGCCGAGCGCGGGCCCCTGCCCATCGAGATCGCCGCGGAGTGGATTGCGCAGGCTTGCGAGGCCGTGGCGGAAGCTCACGCCGCGGGCATCGTGCATCGCGACCTAAAGCCGCAGAACCTCTTTTTGGCGCGCACCGTCGGCGGAGCGGTCAACGTGAAGGTCCTGGATTTTGGCGTCGCCAAATCGGTCCAGACTGCGGCCGTAGGGCCGGGGGCGCTCACCCATACCCGCGCGATGCTCGGATCGCCGCTCTACATGGCGCCCGAGCAAATGCGATCGGCGCGGGGCGTCGACTGCCGCGCGGACGTGTGGGCCCTTGGCGTCGTGCTCTTCGAGCTACTCACCCAGCGCATGCCCTTCGAAGCCGAGACACTGCCGGACCTCTGTCTCAAGGTTGTCGGCGATGCCCCGCTGAGGCTCTCCGAGTTCCGGTCCGACATCCCGGACGCAATGGCGAAAGTCGTGGAGCATTGCCTCGAAAAGGATGCGGAGCGCCGGTACGCGAACGCCGCAGAGCTTGCGTCCGCGCTCGAACCTTTCGTGCCGCCGGGGTCGCGCATCGTAGTCGAGCGCGCGCGCATGGCGATGACGCGCGCGGCGCAGGCGCCGCTCCACGGATCCGGGGTTCTAGAACGAGAAGCGACGCCCGTCTTTCAAACGCCGCCGGCGCACACTTCCGCTCCGACCGCGTGGAGCCCCGCGAAAAAGCCGCGGCGGACGTCGAGAGCGAGAGGGGTCGCGTTGTGGGCCGCCGTCGGAGTGGCTCTCGCGATCCTCGGATTGGGAGCCGCCGTCGGCCTGCGCCGACCACGTGCGGTCGTTTCTCGCGCGGGGACCGCACCCAGCTCCGCGCCGGCCGCGCCCTCGAGCGAGGCGCTCGCGCCCGAGATTCCTGCACCGCCTTCGGTTGCCGTCGCCACTCTCGCGGTACCGGCGTCCCCGCCGAGCGCGAGCGCCAGGCTCGAGCCCGCCGCCCCCCTCCTACGCGCGCCGGTG
>JBAULD010000026.1:0-3083 GCA_049578005.1 Polyangiaceae bacterium | reverse complement strand
GGGGAATAGTGCGCTCGCTCGGCTACCCACCTGTAACGCACGTGGTGATTCGCGACGTGCTCACATAGCTGGCAACGGATTCGGGCCACAGTGCTGCGCCGACTCCCTGCGCACTGCTTCAAGTGCGCTTTCTTCGGTACCGCGCGCAGCACAACGGCAGCACCGTCGAGAGTGTAGAAAAGCCGTGCGGAAGAACCAACCCCACGGAGCGAAAAGCGAAGTGCAAGATAAAGGGCCGGCGTCATGGGGCGTTCAAGTTATGGATTCGACTGCGGAACACCTGCGCCACGCGGAATCGTCGTGACGCCGACCAACAGCTAAGTCGTCAATAGACCAAGGGAAATCGTGGCGCCGAGCCCAGGACACGGGTCACTTCCCTGCTTTTGGCGTTCCTTGGCCGCCGCGACCGAGCGGCACGCGAGCGACAGACGCGGGGGATGCCCGTTGCTCAGAGCGACAGTACGAATGTTGGTGACCGACCCCGCGAGCCCGTGATTGCGGAGGGACGCTCCGCCGATGGCGGGCGGAGAACCCGGGTGCGGCTAGAATCAAAAAAGGGCATCGGAGCCCCCGCGAGCAGCGATCGGCGGGGGAGACGGGGAGAAACGGGCGGCCCTGTCCGGCGCGGCCTCGGCTGGCACCTGTCCTCCGTCTTGCTAGGAGGGCTTGCTCCTGGCTTCTGGCCAGGCGACGAGGCGATCCATCGCCATGACCGAAGCTGGCCCCAACCCGCGTCGTTGTCGCGTGAAACCTCAGGCGACGCACTGCGGGCGGTCGGTGGCGCTCACTGGGTGCGCCATCACACTGCTCCTTTGTGGCGTGCTTTCCTGCGCCCCGCCCAACGTCGCGTCCGTGGCACGATGGAAAGTGCCGGACGCGGCGGCGTCTGGCGGTAGCCGCGACGGGGGCCTGGCGTTCTCCGTGCCAGACGCAGACTCACCGGCGGATGCAGAGGGTGGGAGCGCTGCCGCCGGAGCTGACGTCGCCTGCCCGCTCGACTTGGGCGTTGTCTTCGACCCGGTAAATCCCGTCGAGGAAGGTGGGGACGTCTCGATTCTGGACCGCGGTGCGCAGCTCCTGTGGCGAGCGGTTCGGGGGGTGACCCGCGAAGGCGGGAGCAGACTCCTTCAGTCCGCTCGCATGCTGGAGCAAATTGTGGCGAACACGATGGGGGACGGTGAGCCATCCGGCCTGGCCCAAGAGCGGCTCTACCGGCTCGCGACAACTGAAGCCGTCCTCGGTGCGTGGGCCCATAGCGCGCGCGCAAGGGCTGGGCTCACCGAGGCCGCCGCGGCCTGTGCGGCCTTGGAGAAAGAGGCGTCGGATCGCGCGATCGCTGCCTATTCGCAACTTCGGGCGGAGGTCGCTGGCACGCAGGCGCCGGACGGCGGCGTCGATTCGCCGCCTCGATCGCAAGAGGTCTTGGAGCTTCTGGCGTTCGAGTATCGACTGGCGAACGATCCCGTGAACTCGCGCCGAATCTACTCGGAGCTCCTTGCGCGCGGTCTCCCGGCCGCAGTCGCGGCTGGACGCCTCGGCCTTGGCGATTTGGCGTGCGCCGCTGCCGGGCGCGGGGATGCCAGGCAGTGGGACATGGCAATCGCCGAGTATCGTAGAGCTGTGCAGGCGTCGCCGCCGGCGCCGGAGCGCCGGTATGCATGGTACCGCCTTGGGTGCGCGCTGCGCCGTCGCGGTGACGTGCGCGGTGCTCTAGATGCCTTCGAGCGCGCCGCGGTCCGTGCGACGAGCCACGCGGATCTCGTCGGCACCGTGCAGGAGCGGGCGAATGCCCTCAGCGCGCTCAAGGCGACGTATGCAGAGGCCGGCACGCCCACGGGCGCGTTCGAATCGTTCCGGCGCGTCAGCGATGATCCTGGGTTAAGCCGCGGGGCCATGGCAATGATGGCCGAACTGGCGACAGAGTACGTCCGACTCGGCCGCACGCGCGAGGCCGCCGCAGCCTTCCGCGAGCTTGTCGCGCGCGATCCGGCGAATCGGTGCGCGTGGCTCGAGCGCCGCGCGCTCGGAGCCGAGATCGCCGGGCGCTCGAGCCTGACGTTCCTCGCGCGCGTACCGGAAGATTTCCGGGGGCGCATCCAGCCGGCAGAACGGGCCGGGCCACCGAGCGCCTACGCCGTCGTCTCGGACGGGGAGCGCTTCGTGGTCTTGCGATCGACCCCCACGCTGCGCGCCTTGCAGGGTCAGTCCGTTGTGGTCGCGCGTGACAACAAGGGACGGCTCGTCGTCCGCGCCGATCCCGACAAGGACATCGGGCGCTGAGCGAGAGCCTTGCCCGCTCCGATGGGCCCTGACCTTCGGCCGCGTCGTCGTCTCCAGCGTTTCCTGTCGCCCGAGAGAGCTGTCGAGAATCGGCTTCACCTCGCCCCATTCGAGCTCGTGCACGAACCCGAGGTGGCGCTTTGGGACGGCGGGGTACAAACCGCCATCGCCGATTCACGATCGGGTGCAAGGACTCGCCGCCGCCCGGGCTCGGTGGGGTCCGGATACATGATGGACGCAATGGCTCCAGGGGAACATGAACCTATGGTCTCGCGCGCATGCGCATCCCCGCATGCGTGCGCGAGCCCGAGCACGTGACCGAGCTCGTGCCCGAGAACCGCACGGAGACTTCTCGTTCCAGGCTCGTCTCCATCGAGACTCCACCTGAAGTCGACCGCGTTGACTTCGATGTCGACCTCATGGATTTCGCCCGACGAAGGCCCCTGGCGATCGGTTCGCGTTCGGACGTGCGTGATCGATTGAACGCGCGGGTCATAGCAAGCGGCGAGATCCCCCCGCGCGTCCGCCGGACACCACCGCTTCGTGATCAGGGTGACGACGTTACGCCCGTCGTCGCGCGCAGCGCCCCCGCTCGAGACAGGCAGCAGTCGCAAGTGTGGGGCCAACGCACAAGCGGTCGCCTCGTTCCACGCGGCGATCTCGGAACGTAGCGCTTGAATCCATGTGGCCTCGGAGACCACGAATCCATCGGGAGGAGCGATTGGCTCGAGATTGATCTCTTGCCGAGCCCAATACACATCTTCGCCCGTTCGCGTTTTTGCGCGTTCCGGCTTGATGGGATT
>JBAULD010000025.1:0-12370 GCA_049578005.1 Polyangiaceae bacterium | reverse complement strand
CCGTTCCGTAGCGCCGCTCGGGATCCCTGGCGATGGCGTGCAGAACGACGGCTTCGAGCGCCGGGGAGATGTTGCGTTCGGGGGCCCGTTCGCGTGGCGGACGCGGTACCGCGGTCAAGTGTGCGGTCAGGACGTTGAGCGGCGTCGCTCCGGCGAACGGGACGCTCCCGGTCAGAAGCTCGTACAAGATGACGCCGGTCGCGTACACGTCGCACCGCGCGTCGAGTTCGTCGCCACGGGCCTGCTCGGGCGCCATGTACTCCGGCGTGCCGAATACCATGTTGTGCTGCGTGAGCGCAGTCGTTCCGGCGCCGCCGCCGGTGACGATTTTGGCCATTCCGAAGTCGACGACGACCGCCTTGTCGCCGCGGCGCAAGAGCACGTTTCCGGGCTTGAGATCGCGGTGAATGACGCCTTGCGCGTGCGCCTCGGTCAGCGCTTCGCACACATCGAGGACGATGGCCGTGGCCCGGGCGATCGAGAGCTTTCCCTCGGTCCGCACGACGGCGTCCAGCGCGGGGCCGTCGACTCGGGGGAGGGCCAAGTACATCAGGCCGGCGCCCTCTCGGCGTGGATCGGGCGCTTCGCCGAAATCCAAGATCGGACAGAGATGCTCTCCTTCGAGGCGTCGAAGGATCGTCGCTTCCCGCTTGAAGCGTCCGCGAATCTGCGCGTCGCCCACCAAGTGCTGGTGAATGACCTTGAGAGCCACGCGATCGCCCTCGGCGAGTCGCCTCGCGTCGTAGACGATTCCGGTCGCACCCTCCCCGAGCACGCCCACGATCTCGAATTTACCGGCGAGCAGGCGGCCGGCGGTGAGGGGCGGCAGCGAGCTCCGGCGGGTCACACCAGTATTTACCGCAGATCGCAAGCGGCGCGTATCTTCGGCGAAACGCGGACGGGATCGAGCAAGGGGCGAGGCTCGTTCGCCTTCCACGCCGCGCACGCCGCTGCCGCGGCGGACCGCGCCTCGAGCGCCACATAAGCTTCGAGGAGCCCGTGATACACCGAGGCGAGCTGCGGATGGGTCAGCGCCCCCCCGCCCAGGAGGGCATTGCCGCGCGCGACCGCCTCGGCGTAGCGCCCGTAGCGCACATCCGACCAGAGCTGAGGCAGCTCCGAGTCCGCCCGGCGCTGTCGCTCGAACGCCATGCCGCCGCTTGCGCCCTCTCGTTCCGCGGCCGCGCGCGCCTCGTCTTTCCCCGCCTCCGTGAGCCGGAGCCCGGGCATCGGGACCAAGACGACTTCGCCCCGCCGCACGGGCACGCCGTCGCGGCGATTGTACGGGTTGAGCTCCCACCCGCGATACGGGTCTCCCCAAAACCGCTGCGCGATGGAATTCACTGTCTCATCGTCAGCGGCGATGTAAGTCACGATGGCGGGGATCTCGATCTCCAAGCCCTCGACGGGCGGAACCCAGGGGACTCCCTTGTTCGAACGCGCGAGTAGATCGGTGCGGGCCACGTCGCTCGCGCCCAGCCACGTGAGCGCCAACTCCGCCCAGGTCTCGCCCTGCGTCACCGTGTGGTGACTGGGCGCGGGGATCTCGATACGCATTCCGGCGGAGATCGCAGATCCCCCTTGGACGTCGAGGGCATTTGCACCGATGAGCACCCCTTCCCGCTTGGCGTCGCCGTAGACGCGCTCGGCGATCTGCGCGAGCGCTTCGCCGGATTTCACGACGTGTGTGAACGCGCGTGCTTCCGATGCCCAAGCGATCCCGAGCGCCCCCGCTGCCGCCGAGCAGAGAGATACGACGGAGAGGACCGTACGCCTCGGCGGGGCCGTCTTCTTGTCGTGGAGGAGCGCGGGGGAGGCGCCGAGAGGTCGTGTGGTCATGGCTTGTCCGGATCCAGGTGAGGAGGCAGTTGCCCGGCGTCTTCCTTCGGGGCCGGGTCGGCGATGGCCATCGCGACGTCGACCGTGCGCGTCTCGCCCGGCTCCACGGTGATGGTTCGCTTTTCGACGGGTGCGTTCGGGTGCGTCAGCGTGACGTAGTGCGTGCCTGGCAAGAGGGGAATGGGGTGCGCGAAGGGAGTGACCTCGACGCGCTGACCGTCGACCGAAACCTCGGCCCACGGCGTCGCCAGGACGCGCAGGTAGCCGGGAGACGCGGGTGCGAGCTCGAGGGGACGCGCACCCGCCGCTTGTCCCTCGCGATGCGTGGTCGCCTGCAGCGTGCCCCCTCCGGCGATCGCTACCACGCCTAGGATCGCCATCCCCGACAGGGCGCGCCGAACCGAAGTGCGCTCTTTTTTCCTCGGCGCCGTCGGCGATCCGGCCTCCTCGGTCGCCACGACGCCTGCGTGAGCCAGGGCACGGATCACGAGTTTATCCAGGCGAAGGCCTGAGCGGGCGGCGGCCAGCTCTTCGAGCCTGTCCGCCATGGCCCCGGCCGACGGAAATCGGTCGCGCGGGAGCTTTTCGATGGCGCGCATCACCACCCTCTCGAGCGCCGCCGGCACGTCGGGTGCGCGGCGATGAATGGGGATGGGAGGATCTCGGCGAATGCGATGGGCGGTCGGCTGGCGGTCTGCCTCGTCGCCGCGTGTGAATGGGCGGGCGCCGCAGATGAGCTGATAGAGCACGACCCCGAGGGAGAAGATGTCGCTCCGCGCGTCGACCGCGTTTCCGAGGATCTGCTCCGGCGACATGTACGCCGGCGTCCCGAACGCCGCGACGTCTTCGAGACGCAGCGGCGAAAGGGCGACCGGTTCTTCGGCCGGCGGCGACCGCTGGGCGATGCCGAAGTCGAAGATCTTCACCTCGCCGCGGCGGCTCACCAAGATGTTGGCTGGTCGTATGTCACCGTGGACGATCCCCCGCTCGTGCGCGTGGGCGAGACCGCGCGCGATTCCGACGCCGATCGCCGCGACGCAGTCGGGCGGAACGCTCGCTTTTCGCTTGAGCAGCGTGGAAAGACTCACGCCGTCGACGAACTCGAGCACGAGGACCATTCGTGTCTCGGTCTTCACGAACGAATGCAACGAGCCGATGTTCGGGTGACAGAGCGCGGAGACCATCCGGGCCTCGCGCTCGAGTCGGGCCGCGAAGGGCGAACTCGGCGCGATGGTCGTCCGAAGGATCTTCAACGCGACCGTGCGACCAAGCGACTCGTCGACCGCCTTGTAAACCGAGGCGAGCGTGCCCGATCCAAGCTCCCCGACGACCCGGTAGCCTTCGACGATCGGAAGGTCCGTCGCGTGCGGGGGTTCGGACACCTCGGGCAAGCTCGTCGAGAATCCGGGCTAGTCCGCCTCCGGCGCTAGTCCGCCTTCTTGTGGACGAGAAGCGACTTGCCGGTCATCTCCGCGGGCTGCGGAAGCTGGAGGAGCTCGAGCATCGTCGGCGCCACGTCGCAAATGCGGCCGCCGCCGCGGATGGTCGCCTCGCGATCACGGTCGTTGACGTAAAGCAGGGGAACGGGGTTGAGCGTGTGGGCCGTGTGCGGCTGGCCGGACGCAGGGTCGCGCATGAGCTCGCAGTTCCCGTGATCGGCCGTGATGAACACGGCGCCCCCTCGAGCACGAGCGGCTTCCACGATGGCGCCGACTCCCTTGTCGACCGCCTCGACTGCGTGGATCGCAGCGTCGAGCATTCCCGTGTGCCCGACCATGTCGGGGTTCGCGAAGTTCACGAGGATAAAGTCGTACTTGCCGGCGACGATGGCTTCTTCCGTGGCCTGCGCGACGGCAGCCGCGCTCATTTCGGGCTTTTGGTCGTAGGTCGCCACTTCTTTGGGCGAAGGGAGCATCTTGCGCTCTTCGCCTTCGAATGGCTCCTCGCGTCCACCGTTGAAGAAGTACGTCACGTGGGCGTACTTCTCGGTTTCCGCGCACCGGAACTGCTTCAGTCCCGCCCGCGCGATGACTTCGGGAAAGATGTTCGGATACGTCTCCTTCGGGAACGCGATAGGCAGACCGAAGGTCCCGTCGTACGTCGTCATGCACGCGTAGCGCTCGCCGAACGGCGGGCGCCCGCCGACTCGCGGGAACTTGTCGAACTCCGTCAGCGCCAAGGCGCGCGTCAGCTCTCGCGCGCGGTCGGGGCGAAAGTTGAAATGAAGGGCGGCGTCCGCCGGCGTGACACCCTCGTAACCGTCCACGACGAAGGGCTCCACGAACTCGTCGGTCTTGCCGGCCGCGTAGCTCTGTTCGATACCCTCCTTTGCCGTCTTGGCTCGGGGCGCGCTCGCCTCGACGATGGCGCGGTAGCTCCGCTCCACCCGCTCCCAGCGATTGTCTCGATCCATCCCCCAGTACCGCCCCGAAACCGTTCCGATTCGGCCGACTCCACCCGCCAGCTTCTGCTCGACTTGGGCGATGTACGCGGGGGCCGTCCCCGGCTGGACGTCACGGCCGTCGAGAAACGCATGGACCACGACCGGTACCCCGGCCTTCCGCGCGACGTCGATGAGCGCGAAGAGGTGGACGAGCGAGGAGTGCACGCCGCCGTCGCTCACGAGGCCGAGCAGGTGAAACTTGCCGCCGGCTGCCTTCGCTTTCTTGACCACGTCGGCGATGACCCGGTCTTGCGCGAGGGTTCCGTCGTACACGGCGTTGTCGATGCGGGAGATATCCATCATCGCGATGCGCCCGGCGCCGAAGTTGAGATGTCCCACCTCGCTGTTTCCCATCTGGCCCGGAGGGAGCCCGACGTCCGGACCGCTGGTCCCGATGACGCTGTGGGGATAACTCGCGAGAAGGGAAGAGAGCACCGGCGTGCGCGCCAAGCGCACGGCGTTGTCGGCGCGCTCTTCGCGCTCGCCGAGGCCGTCGAGAATGATGAGAACGAGCGGACGTGGTCGTATTGCGGCGGGCATCAGGGGGGACGATAGCACCGTCCGCAGTGACGTGGGGAGTGGCAGACCTACACGGCGACGCAGCCGGTTGGGCCGTGATATGGGAGGGCCACGATGCCGTGGATCGAGGCGACGCTACGCGGCGAGCGCGTGTTTGCTCGTTCGCATGCCGACGGGACTCTGGCACTCGACGAACGAGCGCGCGTCGAAGTCCGATACAAGCCCCTCGGCCGCGCCTATCGGGCACTGGCGGGCAATCTCCACGTCGAGCCGGGCGCCCCGCTTCACCCCGACGAAGCATGCGCGCTCGAACAGCCCGCCGAAGCGCCGTTGGCGCGCAAGAAGGCGCCGGTACACGGAGTGCCCAGCGAAGCGTGGATTGCGTACACGGATGGCGCGTGCTCCGGCAATCCAGGCCCGGCGGGCTCGGGAGTCGTGCTCGTGTCGCCCGACGGCAAGATGCACGAGGGGCTCGAGTATCTGGGACAGGCGACCAACAACGTGGCCGAGCTCACGGGGATCTTGCGGGCGATCGAGTGGATTCCGAGCGATGCGCGCGCGATCGTGGTGCACACCGACAGCCAATACGCGATTGGGGTGCTTCAAAAGGGTTGGAAGGCAAAAGCAAACCAGGAGCTCGTGGCCCGAACGAAGCGTATCGTGGAGGCGCGAGGTGCGCGGCTCGTGTACGTACCGGGCCACCAGGGCGTGCCGCTGAACGAGCGGGCCGACGAGCTGGCGAGAGAAGCCATTCAAACCCGAGCAAAGAGAAGGGTAATGATCTAGTGGGATGGGCGGGGGCCGGCGCGCCGGCTCACCGCTTCCCGGCAATCTCTCGCGCCCATTTCCGAGACCCCGCGCAGCTACCTGCGCTGGCCCACGACGCGCCTCCCGCTCCCGTTTTGGCCGGTCCCGCCACGAACACGAGGTCAGCTCCCGCCCGTGCGACCGCCAAGGGGCCTCGGTCCGCGCGCTCATGGCAGTCGAAGGTCGTGTCGCTCAGGGAAGGCGGGCCGAGCAGCCGATCGATACCCCCTGCGACCGCCGCGTACGCTTCGACCGCGCGCGCGTCTTCAGTCTTGCCGCTGTCATAGTGGAGCCTCCAGGCGAACGCGGCCCGGTCGCCGTTCGTGAGGAGGACCCCCCGATCGCCGCCCCACCCGGCGCTGACGGCGGCTGCGCGCGTCGACTCCAGCCACTCTTCGAACGCCACCCGGACGCCGAGCTCCCCTTCGGAGTCCTCGTCGGCAACTTGCCATCCGCTTCCGAGGACGGCGAACGTCGGGGGGTCGACGTGAACGGCCTGCTCGTGGGCGAGCCATTTGTCCACGTGCATGATCTGCTCGCTGGTCGTAGGCGGGTCGTCCCAAGCCTGATTGACCGCCTCCCATCCGCCGCGACGCCGGAGGACATGGACGAACAGAGTTCCGTAGATGTACGGGGCGACGAGCGAAGAGCGCATCACCCGAGGCGCCTGCGCGGCGGGCCCGCCGTTCATGCTCTGTCGGACCTGATCGGCGAACGCCTCGTCGGGCATCGAAAGCGCGGTCTTCCCGCTGTCCGGCGACGCACGCGCGATGAGCACGTCGAACATGGCGCTCGTCGCGTCGCCCTCGGCCAGCGCGCTCACCGCTTCGGACCGATCGCCGTCGCCGGGGCGATATTTCGACCGCTCTCGAAGATTCCAGCGCTGGTCTTGGAGGGCGTGCACGAGCTCGTGCGCGAGGGTTGCCTCCGCTTCGTCGTCGCCGAGGTCGCTCGCCATGTACATCGTCCCGTCGGCCGGCTCGTAATACCCCGCGAGCTGTTCCTCGAGCAGCCTATACTCGGCCGCTTCGTAGTCGAACTGGGTGGGGACGAAGCCGAGCAGCTGCAGCGTCAGCCCTTCGTTGCGGATCGCTTCGGGTGGAAGTTCGCGTGCGACGTGCTGTTTCACCTGCGAGATGAGCGCGGATCGAGCGAGCAAGACCCCAGGGACGGGTTTGGACGCGCTGAGACCGCGAGCCCGCTCGACCCGTTTGAGCATGCGCCCGATGAGGAGTGCCTCGTGGGCCTCGTTGCTCGTCGGCGGCGGGGAGGTGGGAGGTGGGGTGACGCTCGCTGTCGCGGCTGGAGGGACCGGGGGCGGGGAGACGGCCGGCGGCGAAGAGCTCGAACCGCAAGCGACCAGCGCGGTCGCAATGACCCCGAAGACCGCCAGGCGGACGCGAACGGCGCGGGTGCCGCGGGAGTTCAGCCTCATCTCCCGAGACCCATCCCGCGCTCGCCTTCTCGCCGCAGGTCCCGGATTGCGTCGGTGTAGATCTTCTGCGAGAAAACCGCCGTTCCCGCGACGAGCACACGCGCGCCCTCGGCTGTGGCGAGGGCGGCCGTGTCGTGCGCAATCCCGCCGTCGATCTCGAGATCGATCGCGCGACCCGCGCGGTCGATCATGTTCCGAATCGCCCGGACTTTCGGGAGCACCTGAGGAATGAACGGTTGGCCTCCGAAGCCGGGATTCACGCTCATGACGAGGATGAGGTCGACGAGTTCGATGACGTAGCGGATCGTGTCTTCGCTGGTCGCGGGGTTGAGCACGACACCGGCGCGCTTTCCGAGGTGGGCGATATGCTGAAGAGTGCGGTGCAAATGCGTGCAAGCTTCGACGTGAACGCTGATGCCGTCGGCCCCGGCGTGGGCGAAGTCGTCGAGATATTTGTCGGGTTCTGCGATCATCAGGTGCACGTCGAGCGGCAGTTTCGTGGCGGCGCGGATGGCCTTCACCACGAGCGGACCGATCGTGATGTTCGGGACGAAGCGCCCGTCCATGACGTCTACGTGAATCCAGTCGGCGCCAGCGGATTCTACGGCCTGGACTTCCTCGGAGAGCCGGCCGAAGTCGGCGGAAAGAATCGAGGGCGCGACGATGACGGGTTGCGCCAGACCAGCCGCCGGGGGGGACATGAGGAGGAAGTGGTGGCGGAGGGGCAGGCGTCCGTCAAGCCCTCCGGCGATCTGCGCCGTTGCGCGAAGCCGAGAAACGGAAGAGTCTAGGCGGAGCCGAAACGATGAACGTGCGCCGCATCACGAAGCGTGACTTCGACCGGATCGTCGAGGTCATCGACCATTGGTGGGGTGGCCCCATCAGCACGTTTGCGCACCCGATCTTTTTCTATGAGCTTGGCGACGAAGCGCTCGTCATCGAGCAGGGCTCGGAGATGATCGGTTTTCTTCTCGGCTTCGTCGTTCCGCGGGTCGATCCTCCCGGCGTGAACCCGTCCGACATCGCCCGCACCGGGTACGTCCATCTCGTCGGTATCCACCCGGACTATCGCCGCCGGGGTGTGGGCCGGCAGCTCTACGATCGTTTCGTCGACGAATGCCGAGCGGCGCGATGCGTGCGGATGAAAGCGATTACGACGCCGGGAAACGAGGGTTCGATACGGTTTCACGTCGCGCTCGGATGGAACATGCAGGACGTCGAGGACTATGCCGGCCCCGGTCGCAGGCGCATCGTGTTCACCAAGCCGCTTTGATTCGCGCCGGCCTGACCCGCGCGCCGTATACTGATTCGGCCATGATGCCCCAGTCCCCCAAACAGGCGTCCCGAGATGCGCGCGATTTGCCGGTCACGAGCGGGACGCTCCGCGAGATTGGCCTCTTCGGGGCCCTGAGCGACGAGATCCTCGACTATCTGTCGCGCACGCTGAAGACCAGCCGCGTTTCTCCTGGGGATACGGTTTTCTTGGAGGGCGACGGGTTGGCGCGCGAGATGTACGTGTTGCTCGAGGGAGAGATGGAAGTCTCCAAGCGCAGCCGTCGGGGTCGAGACAAGCGGATCGCGATCCTCGGCCCAACCGACTGGTTCGGAGAGATGTCGATGCTCGACATGCAGCCGCGTTCGGCCACGGTGCGCGCACTCGCGCCTTCGCGCATGCTGCGGATGACCAGCGAAGACCTCGACGCGCTCTACCGATTCGACGTCAAGTCGTACGCTCTTATCGTGCTCAACATCGCGCGCGATCTGTCGCGAAGGCTCCGGGTGACCGACGGAATTTTGGCCGACTTCGCCGTGAACGTGCTCGACGAATACGTCGTCGCTCAAAAGCTCTGAGTGGCGAAGGCTCGGCGATCGGGTTCGCGTCCGGCCCTGCGCTCTACACGCGGACGAGCGGGGCTTCAGTCCTCCGGGTCTGCGGCGGCGTTTCCCTGGGCGTCGGACGGTTTCGATGCGTCCCGAGGCTCGTCGAGGGCGTCTATCGAGGTGGCTTGTTCCGCTACGGCGTCGCTCGATGCACCGTCGGGAGACGACGGTCGAGCGTCGCTGCCGGCCGCGTCCTCGGTCGAAATCGCCGCGTCGCCGCCGGCGGTATTCCCTTCGAACGCCCCGGCATCGGCACCGCCTTCCGCAAAAGCGGCCCCGTCGGACGCCGTGATCGGAATCGTCGCGCCCACGGCTGCATCCTCGCTCGCGCCCGCGTCCGCACCGAACGCCATCCCGCCGCCAGCCCCGCCGGGCTCCGTACCGCTGCCGCCGCCTACGGAACCAGCCGCACCGTTGCCCCCTCCACCGGCGGTCGACGAGTTGCTCGGCTGGGGTGGGAACGGCTGAGGGTTGAGGCCGCAGTCGGCCAACGCTCCGAACGCGACGAGCCAAACGGCGCCGACGACGGCGCGTTTCACCGGCCGCCTCCATTCTCATCTCCCGGCATGCGATCGGGGTTCGCCTCCGAATCTCGATCGCCGGCATCAGGCGAACCATCGCCCCCACTGCCGTCTCCGTTCGCCGAGCCGTGCCCCGCTTCGTGCGCATCCTTAGGGCGGCGGTTGTGGTGATCTTCGATGCCTTGCGCGTCCTGCGGGCCGCCGTCGGCGGTCGCGTCTTCGAAGGAGCCCGCATCCGATTCCGACGTACCGGCGTCGACGCCTTCGACCCCAGGGGTTCCCGCGTCGATGCCTGTTTCGGCGCCCGAGCCTCCGTTTGCAGCACCGCCGCTTCCGGCGGGTGTTGCACCGCCCGAGCTTCCTGAGCCACTGCCTCCACCGCCGGAGCTCCCGGTGGCGCCGCTGGCGCCTCCGCTGCTCGTCGCCGTAGGGCCACTGCCCGTCATTCCGCCGTTGGCCGTGCCGCCGGTGGACGGTGGAGTCGCAGTGGATCCGCCGCCGCCGTTATTGCCGGAGCCACTGGGAGCCCCTGGTGTACCACCGCCGCCGGCGGCTCCGACCCCCGGAGACTCCGGGCAATAGGGGGGATGAGGCTGGGGGTTCAAGCAATCGGAGGTCGGCGCGCTCGCAACGCACCCATCCATCGACGCCCCCAAAAGGAGCGCCCCGAGCAGGCACAAGTCGCGGGGGATGGGCGGAATCCTCATGTCCCCTAAGGATGAGAAGCATAGCTGATGCCACGCAAATTCGTGCGTAATGGGCAGCACAGATGTCGAGAAAGCACGGCGCCCGAGTCAGACCGCGGCTCAAACTGGCACACCCATGACGAAGCTTCGAGCCTTGAGCAGATGGCGCGAGCGTGTTAGCCGAGGGCTGATGGCTAAGACTACGGCTGCTTCGGACCTTCCGCCGAGAGTCCGGCGCGCCCTCGAACTTGTCTACGGCGTGGAGGGCGTCGTGGGCGCGCGGATCTGGCAATGGTCGGGGCGAATTGCTGTGGGTGTGCGGGGCGGATCCACGACACTTCCGGCCTCTCTGCTTCAAGAGGTCGAAGCCGCGGTCGCTGGCCTTCGCGAGCCCGGTGAAACGTGGGACTTCGGCATCCTCGAAAGCGCTGCCGAAGCCGGCGCGTAAAGAGGACAACGAAGAGATCGCGCTTCGACGATCGCCGAACCGAGTCCAGGCAACACCGACTCCGGGCGCGCAACAGGCGCGCGCCCGAACGCTTGCGCGCCAGTCCGCGCTCTCGCCTTGCGCCTTCAGTTGGCGACGAAGATTGCCTCGATCTCGGCCTTGACGTCGTCCTCGGTCTGTTTGCGGGCGATCGCAATCTCTTTGACGATGAGGGAGCGCGCTGTATCGAGCATACGGCGCTCACCGAAGCTTAGTTGCTTGTCCGTCTTCAAACGGTAGAGGTCCCGCAGGACCTCCGCGACGTCGTAGATCGACCCCGTCTTGATCTTGTCCATGAAACCGCGATAGCGGCGGTTCCAGGTCTGGTTGTCAAATGCAATCGTTCGTTCGCGCAGGATGTCGAAGATCTCGCGGATTTCTTGCTCGCTGATGACCTGACGCAAACCGACGGCACTCGCATTCGCAACGGGGACCATAATCTTTCGATCGGTGTCCAGAATGCGCAGCACGTAGAACTTCTGCCTGCTGCCCGCGATGTCCTTTTCCTCGATGCGGATGACCTCCGCGACACCCTGAGCGGGGTACACGGCCTTGTCGCCCACCTTGAATTTGACGTCGGTAGCAGCTTGCATAGCATCTCCTCGGGTTTAGGCGTCGCGGGGTCAACACAACACCGCGGCGGAGTACCTCGACTTAGAGGCACCCATTGGCGAAACGAACGCAGCCTTTTGAGCCAGAAACCGATAGGCAGCGGTAAAACGAGAATCCGCGCCCGATCTCGGGCACGGGCGGAGCGTCAGCGCGCTCGTGTGAGTCGAGGTCAGAAAAAGAGGCACGCGCACTCTAATTTGTGACACCCCAGTTGTCAAATCGTTCTTGGCCGAAAGCCTTGGTAGAGACGCCTTGCGTCGAGCCTCTGCGTCCTGGTTCAGGATTCGAGCAACAGCTCTTCGGCGAGGCCCCAACGAACGCCGCGGTCCGAAATGCGAACCGCGGCCGCCCCCCAGTGGTCGAGCAAGGCAAGCGCCAGCAATCCGCCCGCAACGATCACGTCCGCGCGCATCGGCTCCATTCCCCGCACCACCCTGCGCGCGTCCAGCTTCAACGACGCTAACTGCTGGACCACCCGTCGAAGGTCGGTGACCTGCATCAGCGTTCCATGCACCCGTTCGCCGTCGTACGTTCCGAGCCCGAGGAAGACGGCGGCCAGCGTGGTCATCGTGCCGGCTACGCCCACAGGGTGGTTCGAATTGGGCATAGGCGGCACGCAGGCGAAAGTGGATCGCGCCGTCTCCACGAGAGCATCTGTCTCTTCTCTGCTCGGTGGATCGTGAGTGATAAGACGCTCGGTGAGTCGGACTCCGCCGACGTCGTAGCTGGTGGCGAAGTCGATTCGTGGATCACCGTGCTGCATCCGTCCGATGACGACCTCCGTGCTTCCACCTCCAATGTCGAAGATTGCGAGATGCCGGTCTCCATCGAGCGGGAGTCCACTCATCGCTCCACGAAAGGTGAGAAGCGCCTCCTCGTCGCCGCCGAGCACACGGGCCTCGACGCCAAATAGAGAGCGCACGCGTTCTCGCAACACCTCTCCATCCGCCGCGTCACGCATGGCACTCGTGCCGACGACTGCCACTCGCTCAGCTCCGAGCTCGTGAACCTCGCGAGCATAGGCTTCTAGGCATTGGACCGTACGGGCGACGGCGGCAGGCGCGAGCCGCCGAGTGCGATCTACGCCTTCACCGAGACGGGTAATGGTCGCACGCTCGGCGGCCGCGCGCACCATACCGC
>JBAULD010000024.1:0-6602 GCA_049578005.1 Polyangiaceae bacterium | reverse complement strand
GTAAGACTCTGCTCGTATTCCCCGAGGGGACGCGCAGCGAAACCGGCGAGATTCGAGACTTCAATCCGCTCGTGGGCCATCTCGCCCTTGCCCACGGCGTCGACCTCTTGCCCCTCTTTCTGGGCGGCACGCACGCGGCCATGCCCAAGGGAGCGAAGCTGCCGACCAAACGCGAGCTCCTTGCGAGGATCGGTCCTCCCCTTTGCGCGGCGGACTTGCGGCGACTCACCGGCGGATTGCCGCCGCTCGACGCGGCGCGCGAGGCGTCGCAAATCGCCCGGGCGGCGGTCCTCGCGCTGAGCGAGGGGAAGGTCCTCGATTTGGCGAGCGCCGAGGGCCGGCAAGCGCCCGAATCCTCGGAGCACCCCCTCGTCAGGCTCTTCGGCGAGCTCGAGTCGAAGTTTCGCGCCGGCGAAGTGGAGAAGCCGCTCAGCTACTACGTGTCTCTCGGCAACGACGAGCTCGCGAAGTGGACCGTGCGCGTCGACGCGCAGGCGTGCGACGTGCGCCCGGGTAAGCCCGAAGGCGGTCAGGCCGACTGCGTGCTCAAGACGAGCCCGGAGATTTTTGCCAAAATCGTGCGCGAATCGTACGTGCCGAGCCCCGCCGACTTCATGTCGGGGGCGATCAAATCGAACGACTTGGCCTTGCTGATGACGTTCCAAAAAATCTTCCAGTTGGATACCGGCGCCTGAGATCCTCCGCGTATGAGCAGGTATCTCGTCACCGGCGCCTCGGGGTTTCTCGGGTCGCACCTCGTCCGGGCGCTCGAGGCCCGCGGCCACGCGGTCGTCGCCTTCTCGCGGGCGCGCGGGGGCGATGTGCTCGACCCTCAGGCGCTCCGCGCGGCGGCCGCCGGCTGCGACGGTGCGTTTCACTGCGCGGGAAGCGTTTCGCGGAAACGGGAAGACGCCGAGGCGATGTATCGCCTGCACGTGGACGGGACCAAGAACGTGCTGGACGCCTGCGCGCTCGCGAACGTGAAGCGCGTCGTCGTCGCGTCCACGAGCGGCACGATCGCCGTCCGCGAGACGCCCGGACCCGTCCCGACCGAAGAGCAGCCCGCGCCCGTCGGGCTCGTCTCACGCTGGCCCTACTACCGTGCGAAACTCTTCGCGGAGCGGGCCGCCCTCGAGCGCGGTCGCGAGGGGTTCGACGTCGTGTGCGTCAACCCGAGCTTGCTCCTCGGTCCCGGGGACTTGCGCGGCTCGTCGACCGGCGACGTTCGTCTGTTCCTGGAGGGCTCGATCCCCGTGGTGTTCGGCGGCGGCCTGTCGTTCGTCGACGCGCGGGACGCGGCTGAAGCGATGCGACTTGCGATGGATCGAGGGCGGTCCGGCGAGCGTTATCTCGTCGGCGCTTGCAACGTGACCATTCGCGAATTCTTCGAGCGCCTCGAGCGCGTGTCCGGGGTTCGTGCGCCGCAAGTGCCGGTGCCCCGCTCGGCGACGATCGCGCGTCTCGGCGCGCAGTTTACGCAGTCGGTCAGTTCGCGGCTCGGGGTCAAGGCCCCCATCGATCCGGTGGGCGCCGAGATGGCGCAGTGTTTTTGGTACCTCGACGCGGGCAAGGCTCACGAGGAGCTCGGCTGGCAGCCGCGCGATCCCAACGAGACTCTATACGACACAGTCGAAGACCTCCGCGGGCGCGGCGTGGTTTGGCCCACGGCGGCGGTACGCTAGAACCGGCTAGGCGGGAACGATGTCGAGTCCGGTCGTCGTCGGTCGTCCGATATCGCTCGAGGCTCTCGAAGGCGTCGCCCGCTCCGGCCACGCCGTGACCTTCGACTCGACGGCACGCGAGCTGGTCGTTCGATCGCGGGCCGCCGTCGACGCGATCGCCGGCGCAGGAGACGCGGCCCCTCACGTGTACGGCGTCAACACGGGCTTCGGCGCCCTCAGCGAGACTCGCATCTCGGCGAGCGACGTGAAGGCGCTGCAGCGAAACCTGGTGCGCTCGCACTCGGTCGGCGTCGGCCCCGCTCTCGGAGAGCCCGAAGTGCGGGGCATGATGCTTCTGCGGGCCCAAGTCCTCGCGCTCGGCGCGAGCGGCGTGCGCCCGGAGCTCGTCGATCTGCTCCTCACGATGCTGGAGCGAAGGGTTCACCCGCGCGTTCCCGCGCAGGGGTCGGTGGGGGCGTCCGGGGATCTCGCGCCGCTGGCGCACCTCGCGCTCACGATGATCGGCGAAGGGGAGGCGCAGATCGACGGCGGCCCGTTCGTCCCGAGCGCCGAAGCGATGACGCGGGCGGGGATCGTCCCGGTCGCGCTCGAAGCCAAAGAGGGCCTGGCCCTCATCAACGGCACCCAATACATGGCGTCCCTCGGCACCCTCGCGCTCCTCGACGCCGAGCGCCTTTGCACGGTCGCAGACGTCGCCGGAGCGATGAGCCTCGAGGCGCTCAAAGGCTCGAGCCGCCCGTTCGACGAACGCCTGCAGTCGGCGCGCCCCCATCCCGGCCAGTCCGCGGTCGCGCGCAACATGCGCACCCTCCTCGCCGAGAGCGAAATCATGGATAGCCACGCGCACTGCGGGAAAGTCCAAGACGCCTACAGCCTCCGGTGCATTCCTCAGGTGCACGGCGCTACGCGCGACGCCCTTTCTTGGGTGCGCTCCGTACTCGAGCGAGAGGTCAATTCGATCACCGACAATCCGAGCGTCTTTCTCCGCGACGACGGGGGCGCCGACCTGATCAGCGGCGGCAACTTCCACGGCCAGCCGCTCGCCCTCGCGCTCGACCTTGCCGCGATCGCGGCCGCCGAGCTCGCGAACATCAGCGAACGGCGCGTCGAGCAGCTCGTCAACCCTGCGCTTTCGACGGGGCTGACGCCGTTCCTCGCGCCGGGCAGCGGCCTTCACTCGGGGTTCATGATCGCGCAGGTGGCGAGCGCCTCGCTCGTCAGCGAAAATAAGGTCCTCTGCCATCCGGCCAGCGTCGACTCGATCCCTTCGAGCGCCGGCAAGGAAGACCACGTGAGCATGGGCAGCATCAGCGCCCGCAAGCTCCAGCAGGTCGTGACCAACGTGCGCCACGCCCTGGCCATCGAGATCCTGACCGCCGCGGCGGGCCTGGATCAACGCGCCCCGCTCGCTCCCAGCCGCGGAGTGGCCGCCGCCCACGGAGCGGTGCGCCTGCGCGTCGCACCGCTCACGGAAGACCGGCCCTTGTACCGAGACATTGCGATCGTCGACGCCATCATCGCGAGCGGGGCGCTCCTCGCCGCGACGCAGGCCGGCGTCGGATCACTCTCCTGAGCCCGTCCCGCCGGAGATCACCAAGGCAGCGTTCGGCCCTCGTGATCCAAGAACGCGGGTCCGCCCGGACTCTCGGACTCTCGCAGAATGAGCTCGACGATGGATTCCGCCGTGGTCGCGGGATCGAGCGCCGCGTTGGCGCCGCCCATGTCGGTGCGCAGCCATCCCGGATGAAGGGAGAACACGCGGACTTTGCCGCGCAAGTAGTTCGCGAGCAGCGCCGTGGCCATGTTCATGGCCGCCTTCGACATGCAGTAATCGAACTCTCGATCGCGCCAGCAGCGACCGATGCTCCCCGCTTCCGAAGAGACGTGGACGAGCGCGGGCGCCTTTCCGAGGCGCAGGAGCGGGAGAAACGCCTGCGTCACCCGCAAGGGGCCAATCGAATTGACGTCGAACGTCCGCGCGACGTCTCCGAAGTCGATGCTCTCGATGGGCTGCGAAACGCTTGGCGAACGTATCGCGGCGTTGTGGATCAAGATATCGATGGCCGGCACCCGAGCCGCGACCGCCGAGAGGGCACGCGCGACCGACTCCGCGCTCCCCACGTCGAGGGGTACGGGAACGACGAGATCCGGGTGCGCCGCGACGACGCGGTCGAGCGCGGGCCGAGCCGCGCGGGTGCCTGCAAAGACGAGGGCTCCGCGCTTCGCGAACGAGTCCGCGAGGGCCGCGCCGAGCCCGCGCGAAGCTCCAGTGACGAGGACGCGCCGGGTCACGGGCCCGGGGCGGGTTGGGCGCCGCTCGCCTTCGAGAATCGATTGCGCGCCTCCAGAAAGAAATTGGCCAGATCGTAGCAGCGGAAGAGATTGTCGACGGCGTCACTGGCAAGCGCCATGAGGTCGAAGTCGGGAGTCATCGGCTCCGTGCTCGACGCGGAGAGAGTCGTCGGGTCGTCCTTCCCCTTCAAACCGCAGGTCTTCGCGGCCGAGTCGAACGCCGGACCCGCCGCGTTCCAATCGATTCCGCCGGTCAAAGTACTGGCCGGCGCGTTCGTGTCGCGCTTCAGCGTGAGCCTCGCGAGCGCCCTCGTGCGCGCGGGATCGGCCTTCTTCGGAGCTTCGCCCGTCACCAACACTTCGACCGTGTAGTCGTGCGGCTCCGATGCGTCCCGCGCGACGTGAACGCCGTAGGCGCGCAGCCGTTGCCGGACGATGCCGACGGCCATGTTCAGCGTTTCGACGGGAACACAGGCCGCGTTGCGGAGATCTTGCCCCTCGCTCGTTCCTTCGAGCCTGGTGAAGCCGCAATCGGGCGACCCGTACCGCTCGGCGGACTGCCCGGGCGCGCCGAGCACGAGAAGGCGGAGCTGCTGATAGCCCCCGAGCGGCACAGGGGCCAACGGCCTCATCTCGGAGGACTGCCGGACGACGCCCATGACGCGGATGGGCGACGGCCCGCACGCGGCGAGCGCGGTGAAGAGCGTAGCAAGGCCCATGGCGTCGGATGCGCGCACGGCTGGAGCATCGCCAGGGTCGAGCGCGCGTGTCAATGGCGCTCCGCGGGCCATCGCTCGATCCCACCGCTCGCGGAGAGCAATCGGCGCGCCTATCGGGCTATCGTCATACCCGTGGACTCGCCCGAGGATGTGCTTGGGAACCGTCTGCGCGAAGGTGTCCGACGCCACGCGCAGGCCATCGGCGACATCACGTCGCGCGGCGAAATCTCCGTCGTCGTCCTCGAGCCCAGCGATGGGTGGAAGGAGGCCCTGCAGCTCCACGGATGGAAGGGGGAGGCCGTCTTCCCGATGAGCGCGCGAATGCAAAAGGCGATGAGCTGCGCGGACGGCGTCACCGAACGGTGGATCGCTCGACCGCGAGCGAGCGTCGCGCGGATCTTCGCGGTCGTGGACGACGAATCGTTCCTCGTGAACAGCGAGGGGGGCGTTCTCACCGTCGAGCCGGGGTCGACCGAGGAAGGTGAGGAGGAGTCCGGCGCGGCTTCGCGGCGATAGGACGGATGCCCAACGGGATATCGCTCGCACGCCGGTCGAGCGCTTCGGTGGGCGCCCTCGGGCTCGGGCTCTGGCCGTGGCGTACTTTGCCGCGTTCGTGGCCCAGGCGGCGTGCGTCGTCGGTTTCCGGTCGCGCGCGTCGCGTCTCGGAATATGCCCGGCGCATGGCGAACCTCAGAGAGAAGCTGGATTTCGTCGCGTGCCCGGAATGCAAGAGGCCGACGCACAACCATACCGCGACCCTGTACGACAACGGCGAAGTGCGGCGGATCGTCGTGCAACACCGGTGCGCCGCGTGCGGCTACAAATGGTCGCACGGGAGTGCGAAGGCGCTGGGACGCGATGGGGTCGACCGTCGGTGAGAGAACGCCCGGGATACGCGCGAGTCGGACGGCGCCGATATCGTGGTCGAGATCGACCGAAGGAAAGACAAGATCGGAGATTCACTTGGCGCACGTCGGCCTCGTCCGACGTCCGGACGCACTGAGCTCGACCGTGATCCCACCAGGCGCCGGTGACCTCTCGGCCGCAAGGGTCGATGTCTGCTGTGCGCTCCGGCGACGGGCGGCGTGCGCTCGTCCGTGCTCGCAGGGCTTGCGAAGCGTCAAATCGGGAAACGGTCAGCAAAAGGTCGGAAAGGCTGCGCTCGCGGCGGCGTAGATCGGAGGGAGTGGAACCCTAAGCAGCCAATGAGGACTCCAAATCATGAAAGCGACGACATCCAAGGTCATCCTTTTTACCGTGCTCCTGCTCGTCTTTGGCGGCGCGGCGGCATGCAGCGACTCAGGCGGTGCTTCTGCACCATCCGACCATGCTCTGGCGTCGAGCGGCGACCTCACGCTGAACTCCCATGGGGACGCGGTGGCGGCCTTAACGCAGTCGCTCACGGCCTTCGGCTACTTTCCAAACACCGAGCTCGCGCTCGAATTTCCCGCCTGGCGGCCCGTCGTTCCGGTGGCCCCCGCCGACGCTGCCATCTTCGACGAGCACACGGCCCAAGCCGTTCGCGAGTTTCAGGGCCGCAACGGGCTGACGGCGACCGGCGTCGTCGACCAAGCGACGCAGACACTTTTGCTGCAACCCCGTTGTGGAAACCCGGACAGCGCTCGGTTTGACTCCGCCGACAAATTTGCCGTTGCCGCCGATTTGGGAACGAACGGTGGTTGCGGCCACGGCCCCAGTACATGGGCATCTAGCTCTGTGAACTACTTCGTAACGCAGGCCCCCCCAGGCGTCGCTACCCACCCCAACACGGCACCGGGCCTCGCCGCCGCCCAAGCCGCGGCCGATGCAGCGGCGGGCATATGGAACGCTGCGGCGAACGCGGCCGGGGCTACGCCGGGAACGATCTACCTCAACAAATCTCCGTCCCCCACTCAAATTGATATATATG
>JBAULD010000023.1:0-1507 GCA_049578005.1 Polyangiaceae bacterium | reverse complement strand
CGTTCATCCCCTGCACTTGCACCCGGGGGCGGTCATCAGCGGCACGTTTTACGTGAGCACACCTTCGGGCTGCTCGAGCATTCGCTTCGAAGACCCGCGCCCCGAAAAGGCCAAAGCGATCCTGCCCCCTCGACGGACCGACTGCCGGCCCGAAAACAGAGACCAGCTCGCCTGTGAAGCGGAGGCCGGAAAGGTGATTCTCTTCGAGAGCTGGCTGCGCCACGAGGTGCCCGCGAATCCCACGGACGGCGAGCGCGTGAGCGTCAGCTTCAACTACACATGGGTGTGAGCGAGTCCTCGGTCGCCCTCAGTCGCCGGCGAAGCTGACCCGAAAGAGCGTGCCGTTGCCGTCGTCGCTGACGAAGAGCGCTCCGTCTCGCGCGACCGCGACTCCCACCAAGCGTGCCCACACGGAGTCGTCGTCCACGACGAAACCCGTCATGAAGTCTTCGTACTCGCCCGTCGGGACGCCGCCGGGCGCCGGGACGGCGATCAATTTGGGGCCTGTGCGCTTTCCTCGATTCCACGAACCGTGGAGCGCGGCGAACGCCATCCCTCGATAGTGCGGGGGAAACGCAGCCGCGTCGTAGAACGTCATTTCAAGAGACGCTGAGTGCGCCTGGAGGAGGACGTCCGGGACGAGGATTTTGCCGGCCAGATCGGGCCGCTCGCCAGCATGGCGCGGGTCGGGGTGATCGCCGAGGTAATACCAGGGCCAACCGTAAAAGCCGCCGCCACGCACGCGCGTGACGTAGTCGGGGACGAGATCGTCGCCCAGCCCGTCGCGCTCGTTCGTGGAGCACCACAGGTCGCCGGTCGTCGGATGCACCGCGAGGCCGACGCAGTTTCGAATGCCGCTCGCGAAGACCTTTCGGCCCCCGCCTTGCGGGTCGAAGACCAGCACGTCGGCCCGATCGCGCTCGTCGACGTCCCCCTCGGCGACGTTGGACGCCGAACCGACCGAAACGAACATCTGGTTGCCGTCGGGAGAGAACGCGATATCCCGAGTCCAGTGGCCGCCGGGCTCGTTCGTGAGCGAGTCGACGACCGTCTCGAAGCCGCCGCGCGCACTCAGGTCGCCCGTGCGATAGGGAAATCGAACGACGGCATTGGTCTCGGCGACGTAGACCCAAGTGGGATCCGCGCCGGGCGGATAAAACGCGATCCCGAAGGGGCGGTCGAGGCCCACCGCGAAGACCTCTCGCCTCTCGGCCTCCCGCGCACCGGCGGCCGCGCGAAGGACCCGTACCTGACCGGCCGAGCTCTCGGCGACGAAAAGGTCGCCCGAGGGCGCCACCCGCAGCAGCCGCGGCCCGAGCAAATCGCTCGCAAAGACGTCCGCGCGAAATCCGGGAGGCACGAAGGGGTGGGCGCCCGCAGGGGGCGACACGACTTCCGGACCGTTGCGCGCGGAGGGCGTCGCGAACGGACGCGGAAGATCGGCGATCGTGATGTGGCGGCGCACGCCGGGGCCGTCACCGCGAAAGTCGCCGAACGCGGCTTGGCC